>JAUXFJ010000208.1 GCA_030620065.1 Anaerolineaceae bacterium | reverse complement strand
CTTGCCGCGCCACCAGAGTCGATCAATTTCCTCAGAGAGGGATTCGCCGTCAATATCTACGTTGCAGAGAAGCTTTATGGCTGCTGCGATGGCATGCAGCGTACAGTTGTTGCCAGATTGAAGGCGCTGATAGCTGGCGAGTTCCGTTTCATGTTTGGCGCCCAGATAAATCCGTGAATTTTGCATACCTGCCCAACCTTTGATAAGTTTTGTATGATTTCTCTAATTGTACCGAATTATATTTACAATGATCATCCGATCATGCGAAAATTCCTCAAAGCCGGCTATCAGGGGCAGGTTGGGTTTGAAGTCCCCCTGACAAGGGGGATTTAGGGGGTTGGGATTTAGGGGAGCGGACGAGAGATTTTACGGTTGGTTAAAGGCACGACCCATGGTTATGTAGGGGCGACGCATGCGTCGCTCCTACGGTGGTTGCTGCATTGGATTAGCTATTTCATTACCAGGAAAACTTTTCCCGTAAACTTTTCCCCTCTTAAGTGCGGGGGAAAAGTGGGAAAAGTTAATCGGTTGATGGGCGGGGGGGTGTGTAGAAATCGTTGCGAAAATTGCGAAAACCCCTCTGGACACGACGCTGCGATTCATGCGGAAACTCCTCAAAACATGCTTCGCCCAATGCTCCTGCGTTGGTCTCGCCCATTCCTCTTGGAATGGGCATATGCGTGATGCAACATGACATTGCTCGCGCTATACGACTGAGACACCCTGAGGCGCTTCAGTCTATCAGATCACTTGTGAGTTGAATACAAGCTCTCATTTATGCTATTATATATATAATAATTTTCGTGAATGTTTAATTATTGGGCGGGGAGGGTGAAATGGCAAAGAAGAAAAATAAACGGATGGATGAAAAAGTTTCTTTAAAGACCAGGAAGAAAAAAATCAAGGAACCAGGCGTTAACCAGGTTGTAACTCTCAAAAAAAGCAGGTCAATGATAAATATCACGAAGAAAGAGTATGAAGCGGAATTGGCAAACCTGCAAATTGAACTGGTGAAACTTCAGGGCTGGATCAAACATAAGGGGCTGAAAGTGATGGTGATCTTCGAGGGACGGGATGCAGCCGGGAAGGGGGGTGTGATCAAACGGATCACGGAAAGGCTTAACCCCCGTATTGTACGGGTTGTAGCCTTGGCGACACCCACTGAACGGGAGAAGTCTCAATGGTATTTCCAGCGATATGTTGCTCATTTCCCCGCAGCCGGCGAAATGGTTTTATTTGACCGAAGTTGGTATAACCGGACTGGCGTTGAAAGAGTGATGGGTTTTTGTACCACGGAACAGGTAGAGGAATTTTTCCGAAGCTGTCCGGAATTCGAGCGAATGTTAATTCGATCAGGAATTACTCTGATCAAGTATTATTTTTCTGTCAGTGATGAAGAGCAGGAGCAGCGCTTCCAAAACCGGATCCATGATATAACCCGCCGCTGGAAGTTAAGCCCCATGGATCTGGCATCGCGTTCTAAATGGGTGGAATACTCCAAAGCCAAAGATGAAACGTTCAAATACACGGACACAAAACAATCTCCCTGGTATGTTGTAAATGCAGATGACAAAAGGATGGCGCGTCTGAATTGCATCCGCCATTTATTGAGCATGATACCTTATGAAGATTTGACACCGGAACCAATCAAACTGCCGCCGCGTCAGTTGGATCAAGGATATGTGCGCCCGCCAATTTCAGACCAGACTTTCGTACAAGATTATTGCAGCGATACGTATAAGGAAGATAAGTAGCACCTGGGAGCTAATTCTGGGCGTCGCACAATAACATTGACAAGCCTATTAGCTTGTGGTATTTTTACTTTAGCACTTTAATATTTTGTATTGATGAGGTGGCCCGATGCCCGGATGTCAGGGTGTAAAGGTGGAAGCTGGTTAAAGTCCAGCGCTGTGCCGCAACTGTAAGTTATGAGCTTTCATAACAAGCCAGGAAGCCTGCCTCATTCAGATGCCTGTATTAACCTTCTCGTAACAAGGAGGCGGCCATGTAGATGTTTAGTATTTTGACTAACCCAACTTGTTTAAAGGTTGGGTTTCATTGTTTAACCAACAAATTCTAGAAAAGAGGAGATCATGAAAAAAACTTTGACCATATTATTAAGCATAACGATAACCCTGGGCATTTTGTTAAGTGCCTGTCAAACAACAACTGCCATTGAGGAACCTGAAATTGCAGTGGATGTTTCCAATGTGCAATCCGGTTGTGTTGCGGAGTATGAAGTAGCAGTTGATTATTTTCCAAATAAGGCGCAGGTGGAATACGCGCAAGGTTTCAGGATTGAATACTATTCAAACTATAAGGTCCTGACCGTCCTGCAGCCCTGGTCAGGCGCTGAGGAGCCATTCTCCTATGTGCTTGTGCAATGCGGCACACCTGCGCCTGAAAACACGGATGGTGCGCTGGTGGTTGAGGTGCCGATCCAATCGATCGTGACGATGTCGACGACTTACTACCCTCATCTGGAAAGTTTTGGCAAGATGGATACGCTGGTTGGCGTTGATGATACGACCTATGCGTACAATGAAACCGTTCAAGCGCTGGCAAGTGAAGGAAAAATTGCAATTGTGGGCGGCGGGGCAGGCGGTGGGGCGGTTAATGTTGAGGCACTGCTCGACCTGGGGCCAGATGTGATCATGACTTCGGCGAGCGGTATCCCAGACTATGATTCGCATCCAAAGCTGATCGAAGCGGGTCTGCCCGTGGTGATCAATGCAGATTATCTTGAGAATACACCTTTGGGCCGCGCAGAATGGGGTAAGTTCATCGCTGCTTTTTATAATCTTGAAGCCGAAGCTGAAACGCTCTTTTCTGAAGTGGCCTCTCGCTACGAAGCTTTGACTGCGCTGACAGACGGCGTAAGCGAAAAGCCAAGTGTCTTTACGAACACGGATTTCCAGGGCAGTTGGTATGTACCTGGTGGGCAGAGTTATGCGGCGCTCTTGCTAAAAGATGCCGGCGCATCTTATTTTTGGGCGGACGATTCGGGAACAGGTTCAATCCCGCTTTCTTTTGAAGAAGTCTTTGATACAGCGAAAGAAGCCGATTTTTGGCTCAATGTTGGTTTTGCGAGCGATTTGAGCGGCTTGTTGGCTATGGATGAACGCTATACTGAATTCAAGGCTTTTCAAACGGGCAATGTCTTTAATTACAATAAACGCGCTAATATGAACGGCGGCATGGATTATTTCGAGAGCGGTGTCGCGAACCCGGATCTGATTTTAGCGGACCTGATTGCAATCTTCCATCCTGAGCTGCTGCCTGAACATGAATTTGTTTATTATCAACAAATTCAATAAAGAGCATATAGAGTGGAAGCCTGAGCTATTTATTTAGAGGAATGAACATGCCTGAAGAACTTGAAAAAAACAAAACGCCCACCAGACCATTGCCGCCTATCCGATGGTGGATGTTCTCGCTGTTGTTTTTAGGGGTTTTAATAGCCTTTACAGCGAGTTTAGCGTTAGGGTCAGTAGATATTCCCTTAAATAATGTTTTTCGCATTCTAACAGGCCAAATTGCGGATAAAGGTACCTGGGCTGATATCATCTTAATATTCCGATTGCCGAAAACTATTACGGCAATCCTGGTAGG
>JAUXFJ010000098.1 GCA_030620065.1 Anaerolineaceae bacterium | reverse complement strand
TTGGTTCGGCAGGCAAATTGGTCACCGGCCCGACCACGGTTTTCCGGCCGCGGTCCAAAAGGCCCAGGGCTCTTGCCCGCTCAACTGCCTGCCGCCGGTTTTTTACATACAGCTTGCTGAGGATTTTCCCGACGTAATCTTTGACCGTGCTCTCGGCAAGATGCAGTTGATCAGCTATCTCGCGGTTTGTCTGACGTTCTGCGAGGAGAGTCAAAACCTCCTGCTCACGCCAGGTCAAGTCGTCAACATGCACTTTATCGCTGGATAAGTAGCCGTTGTTCATTCCAGACCTTTTTGAACTATATCTAAACCGCCATTTCATTCTACATGATTTACCTACTTTTTACCTACCAAAAGAGGGATGACCCAGCATTCACAATCGTCTATAGTGGAAACATACTCATGACGAGCTGGAAAAAAGCAGCGAAAGGAAATAAAAAGATGCTCACAGTAAATATCAACCAACGTCCAGAAGCTGTAGACAAGACGAATATTTTTGCAACTTTTCCGATAGCAATTGAGGTTCAACCTGATCGCGAATTAGACAAATTGCTGGCGGCTCTGTCCCCTGATACACCTTGGGGTGATCGAAAAATTGCAGCCAAAAAATTAGGGTACATGCGCAGCCCAGAGGCTCTGCCAGGGCTATTAGAGGCGCTGCCGGCTGATCCTTTTTGGATGGTGCGCTGTGCCATAATTCAAGCACTGGAGAGGATCGGTGATCCAGGCGCCATCCCAACCCTTCGGGAGACAGCAATAATTGATGGTTTTCAGGTTGTTCGATCACACGCGGCTAAGGCAATTGAAAGGCTTTCTCATTAGGGGTAAGAACCAATATGACATGCAGGCATGCAATGTGAAGATCTGTTCAGGTTGAACTTCTCTGAGATTTCTGACAGGTGCATGCAGCCATGAGTGATGGTGATCTTGATGCTCTTGTGTTGCGACAACAACCACATTGATAAATAAAATCTATCTTGTGTTCACTGATGTTTTAAAAGGGCTGATTTGAAGACCCTTGTGTATCAGGAAAAATAGCACAAATTAAAAACCTTTTGCGGGGTCAAGGACGCCATCGAGACTTACTTCTTTTTTTGTGGGAATCAATACAGCACTGCGTATCTCTGATCTGCTTCAATTGCAGGTGGGTCAGTTCCTGGACGAAAAAGTTTCTAAATCAAGGAACAAAAGTGTGGCAAGTGCCATGAGATTGCCATCAACTAAAGCAACCGAGAAGCCCTCGCCGAATATCTGGGAAATTTTCCACATGCAGCTAAAGAGGGAGAAAACTTTCTAATTTTCAACCCAAAGACTAACCAGCCGATCAAACGAGGACAAGCCTGGAAATTCATCACAACCATATGCGCTGATGTTAGATTGCAGGGAAATTATGGCACTCACAGCCTGCGCAAGACCTGGGGTTATCATGCCAGCATGAATGGTGTAGATCTGGCACTCATCATGCATAAACTCAATCACGAAAGCATCGCTTACACTAAACGCTACTTAGGCATCACCGATGATGAGTTACTGGCAGTTGCACGACGTCTGAACCTCTAACTCCTTCCCAACTTGATAAGGCGAGGTGCATGATGATCGGTCAAAAGAACCATATTTTTTGGCAGCATGTTGCTGTATCTCTGGATTAACTGGTGCCTGAAAACTATTTCTATCGCCAAATCGAGAGGTGCATTGATCTCATTTTCGTCCGCGACCTGGCTGCTGATTTCTATGCAGACATCGGTCGCCCAGGGCAAAGACCTGAATAAAAACATATCATGTCCTGGGTTAATAATTTATTCCTTGCTAATCAGGGAGAGTATGAGGTCTAGCAACTCCTCCCTATTATGGGGTGAGACCTCGATTAAATTCACCCCGGTTTGAGCTTTGATCTGATCTCCAAAAGAGGTACTCCGCCGGACGATGGTGCCCAGTAAGTTGACCTGGCGGGCAATAACTGCCTCAACTGCCTGGCGGAAAGATTTTGAAAGGATCTCCATTGGTCCGATCTCATCGACCACGACCCATCCATCTTTAGCGATGGATTGTTGCAGAGTGGGAGATGCCAAATAATCAAGTACTCGAAGATTGACGATATAACGCCCGATGCGAGGTGTGGTTCGCCCGTCGACTTGAGCAGGGTCAACATGCGCCAGAACTCCGCGTTGACCGTCCAGGGTGATGAGCTCAAATCCAAGACGAGGTCTCTTCTTACCAGATCGGGATGCCGGGCGGATTTCCCGGGTGTAAAATCCATTCACAGGTGGGGAAAGATGAGGGATAATCTTTTTTATTAAGGTGGTCTTCCCGCAACCAGGATAACCGGTCAAGAGAATGATTTTCTTCATCTGTCGTTATCGCTCACTATGAATTCTAAAAACATTAAACAGGTTAGAACGTCTAATTTTACCCTTTGCCATTAATCCGCTGAATTACTTGGGTTAAAATGTACCAACCAGAGACCACCGCGCAGTTGGCAAGACTGTGCCAATTTTGTAAACTTGAGTTGTCCTGCAGGAGGCTCTATGCAATTTCATTCTTGTTGGCTGATTAATCCATCTACCCATCCATCATCGAAAGCGAGGCGTCCAACAATATTTCCATTATTAACAATCTCAAACCCTTAGATAGGAGTCTTATCCATACCATGAAAATTGAAGTTACTCAAGCAACCTTTCAGGAGAAAGCAATCCTGCGCAATCTGATGCAGCTTTACCTGTATGATTTCAGTGAAATGGATGGCAACAGTGTGGGTGAAAGCGGCTTATTCGACTACCGGTACCTGGATCTCTATTGGACCGAACCTGATCGTTATCCTTTCCTGGTTCGGGTCGACGGCCAGCTGGCTGGGTTTGCCTTGTTATGTAGGGGGACATATTTCTCCGAACAGGAAGCTCTAAGGCAAACAGGGATGATGGTTTCTGAGTTCTTTGTGATGAGAAAATTCCGCCGCCTTGATGTGGGATCACAGGTGGCGAGACTGATTTTTGATCGCTTCCCGGGTCGTTGGGAGATCGCTCAGAAACCTGAAAACAAGATAGGAAAGGCTTTCTGGCGAGCATTGATCGCGGGCTACACAAAGGGAGATTATCGCGAAGTTTTTCTAGATAATGCGCAATGGCATGGTCCGGTGCAGGTTTTCGATAACTCCAATTTCCCGGTGAAATAAATATTTCCATTCCCCGAAACATCCAAAGAAATCCAGGTTATGCCTCTACTTTACAGGGTAGCTGAATTCCTGAAGCAAGTATTACCATGAATAATATGAATGCCTGTCACTGGTAAAGGTTATCAATCCGGGGTGTATCTGAGCAGCCGGAGCGCATTCAAGGCTACCGCGATTGTGCTGCCTTCATGGATGATGACTGTTATCCCGAGACTCGCCAAACCTGAAATTGCGGAAACCATCAGGAAAATGATCACCCCCAACGCGATCGCCAGGTTTTGCAGGATCAGCACCCGGGTTGCCCGTCCCAGACCAACGGCAAATGGCAGCTTGGAGAGTTCGTCGGCCATCAGGGCAACATCCGCAGTTTCCAAGGCGACATCTGTGCTGGCACCGCCCAAGGCGATGCCAACAGTGGCGTTGGCCAGCGCGGGGGCGTCGTTCACGCCATCGCCAACCATGCCTGCAGCTTGGTACTGCTCGACAAGAGACTGGATGGCAATGACTTTGTCCTCCGGCATCAGTTGAGCCTGGAATTCATCCACACCAACCTGGCTGGCGATATGGGCTGCAACCTGGTGATTATCACCTGTCAGCATCACTGTTTGATGGATACCCAGGGCGTGTAATTTATTGATGGTGGCTGTAACATCCGGGCGTATCGTGTCGGCAACGGCAATCAAACCCAGGATTTTCTCTCCCTTGCTGATTGTCATTGTCGTTTTCCCTTGTGAGGAAAGCAATTCTGCTTGTGCCAGGATTGCGGTGGGTACCTGGATGCCAGTTTCTTGAAGTGTTTGTAGATTACCTACCCAAATGGATTGACCCTGGAATTCCGCACGCATGCCGCTTCCGGTCAGTGACTCAGCTTCTCTAATCTCGGGCAGCATCAGTTGGCGTGCCTCTGCTTCCTTAACAATGGCTTTGGCAATGGGATGAGCGGAGCGGGTTTCTATTGCCGCAGCCAAGGCCAGCAGCTCAGTCTCGTTCACCGAGTCAATTGAAAAGATGTCCGTAAGCTGCAGATTGCCCTGTGTGATCGTGCCGGTTTTATCGAAAGCCATCGCCTTTAACCGGCCCAGGTTCTCCAGGTGGACTCCACCTTTGATCAGAACACCGTTGCGAGCAGCCTGTGCTACACCAGCCATGATAGCTGCCGGTGTTCCTAGCGCCAGCGCGCATGGCGAAGCTGCTACGAGTACTACCATGGCACGTGAGAATGATTCGGTGATTGGGACGCCGAATAATGGAGGGATGATGGTCAAAAGCAGGTCGCCGATCAATACAATAGGCACAAACCAACGCATGAAGCGATCGGTTAATTGTTGAGAAGGTGATTTACCCGCCTGTGCCTGTTCGACCATTTGTGTGACTCGGGCAAGGGTGCTGTCTTTTGCCAGCCGTGTCACTTGTATTTCCAGAGCTCCTTCCCCATTCAGCGAACCAGCAAATACATTGTCCATCACTGTTTTGTCAACAGGCATTGATTCGCCGGTAACCGGTGATTGGTCGACGGGCGACGACCCGGCTAAGATTTTCCCGTCCACAGGGATACGGGTCCCTGGTCTAATAATGACTATATCGTCAAGATCTACTTCGTCAACTGGGATTTCAACATGACGACTATTGCGGCGTACTATGGCGGTCTTTGGGGCTAAATCAGCCAGGGCACGGATGGCATTCCGGGCGCGGTCCAGGATGCGTCCCTCCAATGCGTGCCCCAAGCTGAACAGGAAGAGCAGCAGTGCTCCCTCAGCGTACTCTCCCAGGAAAGCTGCTCCCAATGCGGCGGTGATCATCAGCAGGTCGGTATTAAAGGTGCGCGCTTTTAGGGCATACCAGGCGTGAATGGCTGTATCCCTACCAGCAAGGAAATAGGCTGCCAGGTATAATGCCAGGCTTAGTCCATAAGGGAAGCCAAAGAAACGGTCACCTGACCAACCAAGCAGCAATAAGAATCCTGCAGTCAGGCTGAAGAGAAATACACGGTTTTCTACATACCACTTGCGAGCACCTTCCTGAGGTACCAGGTAGCCAAGATTCTTGATGCGCTTTTCGATAGTTCCCCGATTGGTTTTTTTTGAGTCGTACTCGATGAAGACTTTTTGGGCGGTGTAGCTGGCATTAACATCCAAGACCCCTTCGATCCGGTTGAGACTGTGTTCGAGCACAATGACGCAATCCGAGCAATCCATGCCTTCAACTGGGATTACTTCGTGCCGGTAGCGGTTAGCTATTTTCGCACCAGCACGTCTAGCGATGCGGCGCACATCATCGATTGAGATTAAGGAAGGGTTGTAATGCAAGCACAGTACTTGTGGATCGTTACCTCGTTCGATGTGAGCTCGAATTATGCCCCTCTGGATTTGGAGCGCACTTTCTAATCGTTCCAGGCAAGCGTCTTGGTGGTTGGTCAATCCGGGGATCAACAGGGGGATTTCAAGTTCGAATGTCTTTTCTGTCATTGATTCTCAACCATGCATGACATGGTCCACGCCACGCTGGAAAAGTTCTTCGACATGCTGGTCTTCGAGTGAATAAAAAACTTGTCTTCCCTGCTTATGTGAACGGACTAAGTGCATCTGGCGCAGGCTGCGCATGTGGTGGGAAATTCCGGAAGGGCTGATTCCAACTGTGTCAGCCAATGCTTGGACGTTCATTGACCCGTTTAGAAGAGCAGCGATGATCTTCACCCGGCTTGAGTCGCCCAATACGCTGAATAATTCGGCAACATGCTGTGCCTGCAGGTCATCAAGCTGGAGAAAATTCTTGGTTTGATCAGTGAGTTCCATAGCTCAACGTTTCAATACATGAGTATATATTCAGGTGTTATTATAGTGATTACCTTTTATCTTGTCAATGATTTTTGTGGTTCAATCCTCTTTGAGATTAATACAAGGGTCAAGAAAATAAATAATTTATGGTTGATATCCGATGGTTTCACCCGTCACTCCAGTAGTGTGAAAATCTCAGTAATGATTGGTGGCAAAGTTAGGATACCATGCATCAACACTTTCAAAATGCGCGGGGAGACGAACTTCTGAATGTAGTCTGCCTCCGGTTATCACTGGTGAGGGAGAAGATCTTTGGGGCTGGGTTTCAATGGTATCTTGTAAACTGGGGGCTTAAAAGTGGTCAAACCGGTGCAAACGTTTGTTG
>JAUXFJ010000088.1 GCA_030620065.1 Anaerolineaceae bacterium | reverse complement strand
TGTTAACTGCTCCTGTAATTCCAAAAGCCAATCCCACCTCAGCTTCATGCACCAGGGGACGCACCAGAGCCATAGTCATAGAGCGGCAAAGGCGATAACCGCCTAGGAAGACATAGCCAATCGCATACCATGTAACTCCACTCCCCTGCCACAAGAGCAGGGAAAAAACGCCTACAAATATTTGTCCGATCGTAAAGGCTATCTGACTAGGTAATTGACCAACAAGCAGCATAATAACAACATTACCCAAATTCCCAATGGCACCTAACTGTCCAATTGTTCCCAGTGAAAGCTGGCGTTGATTTTTTAGAAAGTTGGAAGCCAAAGGTTGTGGCAAATAGGTTGCGAACATGACCACAAAAGTCATGCCTAAAAGCATGAAAAAGCGCTTGTTGCGCAGCAAGCCTTTGCCATTTTTATGTTCGGGATTATTTTCAATTAGCTGGGGTTGGATAAACAGGATCAACATCAGGGAAAGGAAAAAAAAGATCGCAGCCAGGCTATATATCCAGCGTAGCCCAAACCTTTCAGCTACCAAACCGCCCAGTAATGGGCCAAGGATCGCCCCGACATTGTATGATGCTGAAATGAAACTTAACGCCCTGCCCACTGACCACTTTCCACGCGCTGCTACCACATAGCTATTGAGTGGCGAAAGGACGGATGATGTTAAACCGAGAAGCAATAAACCTACCACAAACATAGAAAGTCCACGCGCTAATGCCATAACGACTGCGGCAACGAAGCCCAGAAACCAGAATGCCCACATCATTGGACGCCTGCCAATACGGTCGGAAAGATAACCCGCCGGTATCTGCGAAATGGTCATGGCAATACCGCTAGCGCCCAAGATCGTACCGATCAATATTGGATCTGCACCCAACTCCTGAATATAAAGTGGCTGAAAGATAAAAATCATCCCCCCACCTATCCCCCAGGTAAGCAATGATGCAGCCACAAAACAAAGATCACGCGGCATGTTTACAGATCACCTTTGTGAAAAGATTCCAGGGGTAAGACTTGGCGCGGCAAGTCCGTCAAACTCTCAAGTCCGTCCTCTGTAACGACCACGTCATCTTCAATACGCACACCGCCGCGTCCGGGCAAGTAAATTCCTGGTTCAACCGTGAAAGTCATGCCTTCTTCTAAGATCCGTCCGTTTTCAGCATAAATATAAGGAGCTTCGTGACCTTCCATGCCCAAGCCGTGCCCCGTGCGGTGCGTAAAATAAGCGCCATAGCCAGCCGCCTCAATCACTGCTCGGGCAGCCAAGTCCACTGCGCTAGCAAGTAAACCGGCGCCCCCACTGTCCCGCCCGGCCTGGTTTGCTGCCAGGACAATATCTCCTATCTTGAGCAGTTCCGGGTCAACCTTGCCAACGGTAAATACGCGCGTGATATCGGAAAAATAGCCATCCACACCAGCGCCCCAATCAATGAGCAGCAGATCACCCTGTTGAAGACGGCGCTCTGAAGGCAACGCGTGCGGGTTGGCGCTGTTCGGGCCGCTGCTTACGATCGGTTGGAATGGCAGCTCAGTATCAGACCCTGCCTTATAAAGCTGGATGATCAATTTACTGGCAATCTCACGTTCGCTCATGCCAACTTTGACATCCTTCAAAGTCTCTAACAGTGCCTTTTGAGCTATGATTGCTGCCTGACGCATCTTCTTGATTTCAGCAGCATCTTTACACATCCTCAGTGAAGCTAGAAGGGCGCTGCCATCCACAAACTGCACATCCTTACCTGCCCCCTCAAGGTAGCGCAGTTCCAGAACACGCAGGCGAGTCGGTTCAACAGCTATCCGTCCTCTATTCAAACCTAATGCTATAAACGCTTCCTGGAAAGCTGACCCCCATGCTGCTGGATCATCTTCGAAAGTAAACACTTCCATCGCCAAAGGTAAATTTGTTAACTTGGCTCCTTCCAGGGCAGGCAGGATGATGCCAGCTGCCCCAGTGTCTGTGAACAAAGCCACAGTCGGCCTTTCCATGAGGTGGAAATGAAGCCTAGTAAGATAGACCAAACTGGGCCCGGGGTTAAGCGCCAAGCCTGTGTAACCCTCTTGATGAATAAGTTTCAACAAACGCTCGATCCGTTCAGACATGTGTAACCTCCAGCGAGACTTGGCTTATTATATCGCAAGTGCAAAACTGCAACATTGAAGTGACATTGTTGCCTTAGATAACCATACCTTCAAAGTAACTTTCTTTTTTGATATTAATCGCTTGAATGTACTGGATGATATGATAGTCAATACAATCCCATTGCAAGGCAACACAATAGAGGCAAGTAACCTAGGAAGCTCGTTTATGCATGCATCCAGAGCGCCTTAACTATGAGTCTGATTGTTCAGATTACAAAAGTGTTTATGACTGACTTTTCTTGCGATACCACAAAATCTCCCGCAGCGTTCCTAAAAGCAGCGTCAGCACCAGAATCGTGCCACAAAAGATGACCCCATCCATATAACCCACTTCTTCAGGGGAAGGCGCTTGGCTTTCCTCAGTTTCGAGTATGGGAGTCGTGGTTGCAGTAAGTTCTACATTTTCCAATGTATCAGTTGAATTCTGGGCAAACACATTGCTGGCATCCGGTGTTACCCAAGCCAGGATCGTCATCAACACAACCATCACCACCAGAACTATTAATGCAGTTTGAGCACCAAGCCAAATGCGGTGCGGTTGAGGGGAATTACTTTTCGGGGATATGCTCATGGTTTCTGCAGGCTTTCTTGCGCCACCTGGGCAGCTTGAGCAGGATCAACCTGTTCTTGCAAGATTTGAATTACCGCATCCCTGAGAATTGGTCCCAGGCTAGTGATGATGTCATTTGAAGGACGCAGGACGGTCATCACCGAGATTTGACTGAGCAGGGATCTTAAGCTCTGATTTTCCCAACCCTCAAGAGCAGATGGTCTCGGTGGCATAGTCTTGATCTCATAATTCCATTCAGAAAGAAATGCGCTATCCACAAGATGCTCAGCCAACTTGATGGTCAGCACCTGCCGTTCCGCTTGCGGTGTAGCCAAAGCCCATACCCACCCTGAACCCATCGATAGGGTGATATCAGATACAGGTAACAATGGAATCATACTTGTGTCCGCAGGACTTTCCTGCAGAAAACGCGAAACAGAAACCACCGCACAGTCTGCAAGACCTTCTTGATAAGCCTGCCAAACCTGACCCTCAGTCTGATATTCCAGTAAGAGATTGCTAAAATCACCTGAAGCAACTCCACTTTGATAGAGTTTAAACACTTCTGTCAAAGGCTCGACATCCAAAATTGGCCGGCGTTGGTTATCTTGCACCGCTCCACCTGCTGCCTGATAGAGTGCCAGTGTGAAATAAGCTTGCGAATCATCCGCCGGGAAAGCCACAACTTGCAATGCTTCAAAGAGTCCTTCCCAAGTGCTGGGAGGTGAGTCAACTTCTGAGGTTTGGTAAATGAGTGCCAACGCATCTCCCGCGAAGGGAATCCCAAACACACTACCCTGGATAAGCGCCATATCGCGTGCATAAGGATACCAATCCGTATCATCTGTAATGCTTGTAAGATTATCAAGGGGATAGACAAGGGATTTAAGTGCCGCTGCCTCCAGGTCTTTACGCTGTAGGGCGATCAGGTCTGGCAATACAGCTGGCGCGGCAGCGCTTGTAGCCGTCAATGCATCCAGTAAACCGCCAGGCCCACTGGCATCCTTCACGCGCAGGTTAATAGTGATGCCATCATTGTTGTCTGAAAAAGCTTGAAGCTGCGCTTTAAGTAAATTTGCTGCCTGACTATCCCCGTCAGGGTCAAATTCAGGCGGGATCCAAATTGTCAGGCTTTCCGGTGGGGGTGCTGGTGTTGATTCAACCTCAGCAGATGGATCAGTTGTTGGATCCACAGTCTCAGGCGTGGGCGTTATTGTAGGTGTACCAGATTCTGGTATCAGCCAAGGGATATTAAGATCAAAAGGCAGCCCCTCGCAAGCCACTAGGCTGAATAAGAAAATTACAGCCATAACCATCTGCAGCTTGGCACCTTTTCCAACCTTTTTGAGAACCTGCTCACGCTGTTTATGCATAAACCTCACATCCATTTAATCTATTATCTTCTGACTTTACACAAATCCAAGTATGATCACATTATACGGTATACAAAGGCAATCATGCGGAAAGACTGCCAGTTCAACCAAGTTTGATTGGTTGGCTGAGCAACGCAACCAGCAATTTCACCGCGTTCTGGACATCGTTCTTGTCCACCATCTCGGATGGCGAATGAATATAGCGGCATGGGATTGACAGGCAACCTGTTGGAACACCTGCACGCGTCAATTGAATCGCGCGCCCATCCGTACCACCCGCTTCGAGCACTTCAAGCTGATAGGGAATACCAGCTTGCTTTGCTGTTTCAACCATCCAGTTAACCACGCGCGGGTCTGCAATGAAGCTGGAATCACGCACTTTTACAGCCGGACCTTTGCCCAAGGCAGTTTCCATTTTGACACTCTTCGGAGTATCACCGCTACGCGTGACATCAATCGCCAGTCCAAGGTCAGGGTCGACGCCATAAGCAGCTGTGATCGCGCCCCTTATACCGACTTCTTCCTGCACACTGAAAACAAAATAAAGTTCATGCGGTGTATCAGTTATCGCGCGCATGGCTTCGATCGCGATAACTGCCGCTATGCGGTCATCCATCGACTTGGCAACCAGCCTGTCTCCAAGCTCGAGGAAGGGGCGCTCAAACCCGCACACGTCACCCACCCCAATCGGGCAGTTATCCTGGTTGCTTGCACCGACATCAATAAAGAGCTGCGCCAATTTGGGCAACTTCCCGCTTTCCAGCTTTTCCACGCCGATCACGCCACGGGTCCCATTCATAAACAACACCCGCCCGCCATAACAAGTCAGCGGATTGATACCCCCTATACCAATGAAGCGTGCAAATCCATTATCATCCACATGCGTTACCATCAGCCCGATCTCATCAATATGTGCTGACAGCATGATACGTAGTCCACCATCTTTCTTCTTTCCTTTGCGGGCAATCAGGTTCCCCAAAGCATCTACCTTTATCTCATCAGCGTGATCTTTGATCTCCCTCTGTACCGCTGCCCGGATCTGCTCTTCAAATCCGGAGGGTCCTGGTATTTCAACAAGTTTTTTAATCAGTGATTTCATTCAACATCTCCTGAAACATTTATAGGTTAGCGAGTCCTCATGAGGTCATGCTCGATCTAAGACCTTAACGTTTTAACGTATCCGAAGTAATCCGGCTCAAAGCCACGTGCATCAACTGCAGGGTATGCGCCCAATCGTCATGGCGTACAAGACCTGCCGCAGTATGGATATAGCGCTGCGGCACAGAAACGGATATGCTGGGAATGCCAGCGCGCGATTTATGAATAGCACCCGCATCCGTACCCCCGCGGTTGGGCTGCCTGAATTGATAAGGAATACCTTCCGCCGCTGCCGCTTTTACTAACAAGTCGACCAAACGCCGATCAGCGATAGTCGCAGAGTCCATCAAATAAATAGCAGGACCCTGGTCAAGGCGTGTATTATAGTTCACATTATCGTCATCACTTTCCCAGACTGGCAAATCCCTCGCCGGGGTTGAATCCAGCGCGAAAGCCATATCAGGGTCAAAGGCGTAAGCAGCCACACGTGCCCCCCGCAAACCGACCTCCTCTTGAACTGTGAAAGCTGCCAGGAGATCAATATTATCAGGTGCATGTTTGATCAACTCGATCAGGTTGACGACGCCCAAACGGTCATCCAAAGCTTTCGCACGGATGCTGGGTCCTATCATCTCAAAGCGTGTTGCGAAGCTCGCCCGATCGCCAATCTTTACCTTGCTGCCAATGTCAAGCCCCATATCGATGCGCATCTGGTCAATCTTCAGTGTATTTTTGCGTTCTTCCTTTTTAGTTAGGTGGATCGGTTTGGCACCGATGACGCCGGGCAGGTGCTCCTGCCCTACCAACACAGATTTAGCGACCATTTGCCTCTCATCGATACCACCGATGGCTACAAATTCAAATAATCCGCCTCCATCATCCTTAACAAGCATAAAGCCAATTTCATCCATATGCGCAGCCAGCATCACACGCGGCCGCTTCTCTCCACGCCCAAAACGCGTTACCAACACATTACCGAGAGCATCAACCTTGACCTCGTCAGCGACTGATTTAACTTCTTCAAGGACGATCTGGCGTACCTCTTGTTCATCACCAGAGACTGCAACGGCATTGCAGAGCTTTTCGAGAAGTTCAATTTGACTCTTGCTAATCTGCAGCACTTTTGATTTTGAAATTTCAGGTTTTTTTGTCATGGGTTAATCTTCCCACTTGATAGATTCAATGAAGTCAGGTTTTAAGTCACTGATGAATTCCGCCATCAAACGCCCAACGCGCTTGATGTCCTTGATAGAGACCATTTCCACAGGCGTATGCATATAGCGCAGTGGAATGCCCAAAACTGCAGTGGGAATGCCCTCGCGCACGATCTGAACTGCGGTTGCATCCGTACCGGACATACGCGGCATGAGGTCGCGACTATAAGGGATCTCAAGATCGATCGCTTTCTCCTCCATAGCTTTGTAAAGTGCCGGGTGGATATTGGGACCCCATCCCAACCCAATGCCCTCACCCAACGGCAGCACACGCCAATCAGAGCCGCCAGGTCCCTTGGCGAAACCAACATCAACCACAATCGCCAAATCAGGTTGGATCTCAAATGGTGAGGTCAACGCACCGCCCAAGGTTTCTTCCTCCTGCGTAGAAGCGACAGCCCAGACATCCCAATCATGCAGAC
>JAUXFJ010000217.1 GCA_030620065.1 Anaerolineaceae bacterium | reverse complement strand
TATAAACTTCGATAACTGATCGAAAAAAGGTTGGCCGCTGAGCAAGACAGGCGGATGGGATTAATCCATCTTATGCTTCCTTCTGTTCCATGTCTTCTTTCAAAACTGCTTTATTTGCAACCGTTTCATCTCGCAGCGTCGTCATAAACTCCAGAAGTCGTTCAATCTCATGCTCACTCAATGACGTTCTTAACGCACGTGCCAATGAACCTTTCAAGCTTCGTTCCCAACAAGACTGAATATCATGCAAGTATGCTCCTCTTCCAGGAGCCTTACCCGTTAGGTCAACCTGCACCCCTTCGGGACCCCGAACGATACGAATTAGGCTTTGCTTTGGTAAAACACTGCGGCACCCAACACAGGTTCTTTGAGGAACATGCTTTACCCGTTTCTTGTTTTTCTTAGCCACCTGTTCTCACTTAAGGTTTGGGAAAGTTCGATAGGTTCAATATTACCATTCTTCCCAACCATCATCCCGTTTACGCTTTCTTCGCACAATTGTCTGATCCTTATCTGGATCATATTCCACAACCGTGAAACCTCTCTTGGATTTTTTGCCTTTCTTCTTGGCGGGGGTCAACTCAGATCCTTCATCATCAGCACCTGGTTCACCCTCCGGGTAGAAATCAAACTTTTTAGAATCGACTTTAAAAAGTTCTTCCAAAGGGACTTCTTCAGTTTGCGCTTTTTCTTCAGCTTCGACAACTCCTGATTGTGAAATTTCTGCAGCAGCGCCCTCGAGTTCAACCTGCCCCACATGTTCATCCTGCTTGGTTTCTATAGGAACACTTTTATCAAGTCCAGTCTCTAAAACCTCTACCTTACTGAGCTCACCAGTGACTTCTGCCTGTTCAGCTGCAGGAATGCTTGTTTCATCTGGCTGCTCAGATTCTTCAGGTAATTTAATGTTTTCAACGAAATCAATAATCTGTTCAAGCGTCTTTGGACCAATACCATTGAGAGCTAAAATAGTATCAGAATCAAGCCGCGTTTGCATGATCAGATCCCCCAGATTTTCAATACCTGCATCCCGAAGTATTTCAAGGACACTTCTCTTCAATTCTATATCCGAAATGGGTATTTCATAAGCAAGCTTCGGTATAGTTGTTTTAATTTCTGCGACGCGTGCTTGTTCAGCATCCTGTTCAGCTTTGCGCTCCACCTCACCTCGTTTTTCAATGCGGTCAACAAATCGAGTCATGAATTTATAATCTTCAGGTGGCAAGGGGCGCCCTTCAGCTTTCTTTTGCAGAAGGTCCTCAATCTTAAGCATATTTTCAGCTTCAGACTCTACCATCTCGGCATAAGATGGATTTTCTTTAAGCTTAAGCAAGGCTTTACCGGTTGCCTCGGTCAAACTCATAATATCAATCCGCCAGCCGGTCAATTTTGCTGCCAAACGTGCATTTTGCCCTTGTCGACCGATCGCCAGGCTCAGTTGATCTTCAGGCACCACAACAGTGGCTGTTTTATTACCCTTCACCTCTGTATCCAGGTACACACCTGAAACGCGGGCTGGGCTAATCGCTTTTGCGATAAATACAGCAGGGTTACTATTCCATTCAATGACATCGATCTTCTCGTCATGTAATTCACGGACAATCGTTTGAATTCGTACCCCTCGAATGCCCACACAGGCACCAACCGGGTCAATACCCTGTTGTGCTGCAGAGACCGCTACCTTCGCACGGTGACCTGGTTCTCTGGCTATCGAGCGGATCTCGACGATACCATGATAGATCTCCGGTACTTCATTTTCCAATAAACGGCGCAGGAAATTGCGATGCCCACGCGACATCAGGATTTGCGGGCCGCGAGGGGATTCCTTTACCTCATATACTAAAGCCCTCACACGCTCATGAATGCGGAGCCGCTCTCCAGGAATCATATCTTTGCGCAGCATGATCCCTTCAGCTTTTAGATCAAGGCCGATTGTTGCACTATACGAGTTAACAGCCTGCACCACACCATTGACAATTTCACCCACTTGCCCCCCATAATACTCAAGTTGAGCCGATCTCTCTGCTTCACGGAAACGCTGCTGTATGACTTGGCGCGCGGTTTGAGCTGCAACCCGCCCAAAGTTCTTGGGGGTGGTCTCAACCATCACCATGTCACCTATTTGAGCCTCAGGATTGTACAATCTGGCTTCGTCCAGCATTACTTCTGTACGTTCATCCGTAATCTCATCGATGACTTCTTTTTCGGCAAAGACTTTTACTTCGCCTGTTTCTAGGTCAATTTTGGCTTGAACTTCCTGAGCACTCGAAGCTTTAACCGTCTTCCGATAGGCTGATGCCATGGCTGATTCTATTGCAGCCACGATCACTTCCTTCGGCAGCTTTTTGTCCTCAAGTACATCATTAAGAGCTAACGCAAATTCGGTCTTCATAATACTTAAAACTCCCAAAACTTCATACTATCCTTGATACACAGAAAAGTGGGGGGCACCCACTTTTCATTGCCAAATCTATTGCAATGTACCTCAAAGCGAAACTTATTTTAACATATATTCCATGAAGCTGCAAGGCTTATTTTCTTGTATGATCTCCAGCCAAGCACAATTGGGAAAATTCAGGATTAACTGTATTCTTTAAGACAGAAAGAAAACAACTCAACTAGGATTCACCCAATAATAAAAATCCTGCGTAAAAACTCCGCCGAGTTTAGGCTTCCTGCTCAGCTTTCCGCTTGCGCCCGCTAAAAATGGCTGCCAGGAGCAATCCCCACGCACCCGCATCCAGAATATTGAATATTACACCGCTTACTGTTGAAAAAACCCCAATTTGAGAGGGAGCCAAATCAAATTGTCTCGACAGCATATAGGGTAAGAAATTCATTACCGCACCCAATACTCTAAGAATAAAAAAGAGCGCAATAGCAATCAAGGCGAACAACGATGATTTTGGATTACGCTTCCAGGTAGCAATGGCGATGATAATGCCCACCAACATGGCTATTAACACTGGCAGCTGGATTGCCAAATTAGTTAAGATTGCACCAAATATATCGGAAAACATCAAATTCCTCCTTAAATCTAGGTTGCTGTTTATTTATCTTATTGTAGCATACAAGATTTTTTTCAGTTGCGGGGTGCGTTGAGAACGCACCCCGCTTAAAGTTGTGCAAAGATTTATCCAGCGTTATGAATTATAATAAACATGCAATTGATCATTAGCCCTTAAGGAACTAAATGAGTAAAAATTCACTTTGGTGGCAAAATGGCATCATCTACCAGATCTATCCACGGTCTTTCCTGGATACAACAGAGAATGGCATCGGCGATCTAAATGGCATCACCAACAAGCTGGATTACCTTGCCGACCTCGGCATTGATGCAATCTGGCTGTCCCCAATCTACCCTTCACCGGATGTCGATTTTGGCTACGATGTTGCT
>JAUXFJ010000215.1 GCA_030620065.1 Anaerolineaceae bacterium | reverse complement strand
GATGTCGAATTCAGCAGTACGGAAAGGAGGAGCAACTTTATTCTTGACCACGCGCACTCTGACACGGATACCCTTGATCTCCGCGCCTACTTTTATCGATTGAATGCGGCGGATATCCAGGCGAACAGAAGCGTAGAACTTCAGCGCCATACCTCCACTGGTGGTCTCGGGGCTGCCGAACATCACCCCGATCTTATGACGTAGCTGATTTGTGAAAACAACCGCAGTCTTGGTTTGGCTTATGGCGCCAGACAACTTACGTAAAGCCTGGGACATTAAACGAGCCTGGACACCCATGGTTGGGGCACCCATATCGCCTTCAATTTCAGAGCGAGGAACCAAAGCAGCAACAGAGTCGATAACGACCAGGTCAACTGCGCCGGAGCGCACCAGGGTTTCACCAATTTCCAATGCCTGTTCGCCGGTATCTGGTTGGGAAATCAGCAGATCGTCGACATTAACACCACAGCGCGCGGCATAGACAGGGTCTAATGCATGTTCCATATCGATGAAAGCAGCTGTGCCGCCCAACTTCTGAGCTTCTGCGACGAGGTGTTGGCAAAGTGTCGTTTTACCCGATGATTCAGGGCCATATATCTCAGTGATACGGGCTTTAGGAATGCCACCTGTCCCGAGAGCGACATCTAATGCAAGTGACCCGGTTGGGATTACCTCAACTTCCATGTGATGGGCTTCTCCAAGGCGCATGATGGCACCTTCGCCATATCTTTTCATGATATCCCCCAAGGCTTTATCTAATACTGCTTTTTTCGCTTCATCCATCTTGCCAGTTTTTTTCTGCAATGGACTACTGGGGTTGGTTTTTTTCTGTGCCATGCTGTTCTCCCTAAGAATCGACCTTTATTAATAATGTATGTTTATTTATTATATTATATATATCATAGCACATATGTTCTTTGTGTCAAGAATCACTTTTAATGAATTTTGTTCAAGGTTTAGTAACATTGATTTTCTCCAAGAGGATAAAGGGATTAAAGAGCTGAAAATAGCCGCTCATGCGCCACAAACAATAATTTGTCATCTCTTCAATGGATGCGGAAGCTGTGTAGTGATCCATATTATTAAAGGTGATACTCGAAGGACCCAAACGTGTTTCCAGATGCAGATGTGGATTGCTTGACATGCCTGTACTACCCACCTTACCAATCGTTGAGCCGCATTCGATGTACTCGCTAAGTGGAAAGTTTGCTGGTTCTTCCAAATGAGCATATAGATGATAAATTGAAAGCTTATCCAGGGAAGGGTTAAAGTCGAAAACCTGAGTTGGGCAGTTGAGGCGGTAATTTGGGTCATCTGGCACAGGATCCATTGACAATGCTAAACCAGAAAGAAGTTCGGATGGGATCTCATTCAAGGGTGTTTCAATGATGACAAGATTACCGTAAGGTATCGTATCGGCGAGATTTGCAGCAACGTAACCTGAAAGGAGGTTGTAAATTGGTAAGCCTTGAATTGAGGTTTGATCTCCATGAGTAAAATAAGCAAAGTCAACACCATGATGCCCGCCGTCCTGCCCAAAGGGTGGGGGATCGAAAGGATTGCTCAGGATTTCCTTCAGCCCGTTTAGATCCTCTCCGGCTAAGGGTGAATGAACACAGTAAGGGATTGGTGTAGATGTTGGGGTTAGCGTACTGCTAAACTGTGTGGGAGTGTTCGTTCTTTGAGTGTTTTCAGGTTTTACTGCAGTTAAACTTGGTGCTTGTGTAATTACTGCATTGTTCAATGCGCCTGCAGTTTGATATGGACTGCAGGCACACAAGAGCAAGATGCCAAGTAATACAAGAAATTGTTTCATGTCAGTCGGCAGATTGAATCCGCCGACATTCCATGTAGAATCGCTTTTCTTTGGCTTCACCCATGGAAAAAGTCTTACGCGGTAAAGCACCATCAAGGATGACTGTTTTAAATAGATCATTCTTATCCATAGCGGGAAGATAAAAACCTGCGTTACCGGGTTTGGTTCCCAGATTGGCAAGGATTTTACTGCCGTGAACATAATCGATCTTTGTGGATGGATTGGATTTGAGGTAGTTGTTCAGGAAGGCTTGCAGGGTGCCAACTGGCAGATTGCTATCTGGGGCTGCTATTTCAATGAGCGATAGTCCTTCGGGTGACAGCATGCCTACACTGTGATTTGGTCCCGTTTGTGAGTCCACTGCGCTAATCAATTGTTTCAGGTCATGCATGTTTTGGATCTTAATGCGCTCCCCATAATAATCAAACATGGCTGCTTTCACATCTATTGAAGTGTTAAAGACAAGCCGATGAATTGGTTCAAATTCAAGTGCCTGATCGTGGATATTCTCAATTTCTACCAGGGCGTACCTTGCCGGGTGATCCATTTCAACATGAGGTTTCATATCTTCCCATATTGCTTTAGCAGTTGCCAAGGAATGGTTACCATCACCCATTGCAAAAAGGAGAGGTTTCATTTCGAGGGGGACATTATATTTTTTCGAGAAGTGTTTGGGGTCTGCTAATTTTGCTAGAGCATTTAAGACCTGATTGACAGTCGTTGGCTCGTTAACCAATCTGCCTGTAAGGTGGCCACTTCCCATCATCAGGTCAAAATCATAGCAGACTTCAAACTCAGTTCTTTTTTCAAGGACAGGTATTAATACTGTGTGCTGTGGATCATCATACAGAACGAGGATGTGAGGGAGTTCTAATGGGGCATCTTTACGGATACGAATACGTGGAGGAAGCCTTTCTAAAATTGTCCCTTCCGTGGCACGGATGAGAGTATGCGAGCCCTTGTTATAGTCATATGCTTCCAAGTCAAGGCAAATCATCAGACCGCGGCGCGTTTTAGCTTTAACAACGCGCTCAATGTAAATCAGTCCTTTTATGCTTTGAAATATCCCTTCAGCGAGGTATTTGTGCATATTGGCTTGCACGCTTTGAATGCGTAGAGCTTCTTCAGAGCTGTCTAAAAAGACCTCAGGGAGGATCATATGATAGGTGGAGGGTGCATCTCCCACTATCTGTGCCACTTGCTTCCAGTATTCTGGTTGAGATGTGAATTGGTCACAGGCAATAACTGCCCATTTGTTCAAATCAATACCTTTAATTGGCAGTAAAACTTCAGGGATTTGAACACCAATATTTTCTTCTTTTGACATATAGAGTATCCTTTTTATGCAAGTAAGATACTTCTATTCTATCAAATCATCCTCCAAACCGGCAAGTACTGCAATACCAACAGTCCCTGGTCCTGTGTGGGTACCGATTACTGGACTGAGCGTTCCAAGCATGATCTCTTGCGGGTTAAAACGTGTCTTACACTTTTTTAGAAGAAAATTGGCTACATCAGGTTCGTTTGTGGCAATGATGCCAATAGAGTTTAAAGGTTTTTGATCACTGATGGCTTCGCCAACTAATTCAAGCAGACGGGAATGGGCTTTTTTACTGGTTCTAACGCGTTCACGGGCTTCAATTGCACCATTACTCAGTTC
>JAUXFJ010000006.1 GCA_030620065.1 Anaerolineaceae bacterium | reverse complement strand
TATTGCGATGGATCCTCAGACGGGTGAGGTATTGGCAATGGTTTCTTATCCGACATATGAGAACAATCGCATGTCGCGATTTATCCCAGGGTATTATTACGAACAGTTGAGCCGGGACCCCAATCGGCCTTTATTTAATCATGCCATTTCAGCTGAGCACCCCCCTGGGTCGGTTTACAAAATGGCTCCAGCATTGGGCATATTGAATGAGGGTGTTGTAACACCGGATTACGAGATTGAAGCGCATGGCTCGATTACGATTATGCAGAAATACTATCCCAACGACCCTGGCCAACCAAGGGAATATGTATGTTGGAACAGAGCTGGACATGGACTGGTAAATTATTTGCATGGTATTTCCTGGACGTGTGATGTGTATTGGTACAAAGTGGGCGGTGGCTATAAGGATGAGGTGCCAGGCAATGGTCTCGGCATATGGAGGATGGGTGAGTATGCGCGTGCACTTGGCTATGGTAATTTGACAGGTATAGAATTGCCTGGAGAAGCCGATGGTCTGGTCCCAGATCCGACTTGGAAGCGGATTACTCTGAGCGAGAACTGGGCAACAGGTGATACCTATATTGCCACGATGGGTCAAGGGTTTGTACTCGCCACCCCGCTGCAGGTTTTAAATTCGATCGCTACGATTGCCAATGGTGGGAAGCTTATGCAGGTAACGATTGTAAAGGATATTGTGGCTTCAGACGGGATTGTCATCCAAGCTTTTGAGCCTGAAGTCATTTGGGACATTACAGTAGATCCTGTGATCAATGTATATGAGAACAATATCACCACGGGTGAGAAAAAGACCGTTGAGCCGTGGGTGATTGAGCTTGCCAAGGAAGGGATGCGGCTGGTGGTTACAGAAGGCACTGCTGAAGAGCAATTCGTGGAAGATACATTATTAAGTGCTGGTAAAACAGGTACGGCTGAATATTGTGATAATGTTGCGCAGGCTCAAAATTTATGCCAACCCGGAAGCTGGCCAGCGCATGCCTGGTATGTAGGCTATGCGCCTTATGACAATCCGGAAATTGCAGTGATCGCATTTATATATAACGGCACAGAGGGTTCTACTTTTGCAGCTCCTATCGTACGCAAAGTTATGGAGGCTTTCTTTGAATTAAAAGCAGTTGATACTGCGATTAACCCATAAGTATTTTGCAATCAGTTCCGTTTCGTGGTTAGGTTCAGGTCTGCTATAATTAGCTGGCTGTGGTGGCAAACCGTTGATATTGATACATTGATAAGGTCTGATTTCTATGAACTTCGGTTTTGATAGGCGTTGATATGCAGATCAAAGGCATAAAAGATGGGATTCTTGTTCGTCTGGAAATGGATGAATGGGATATTCAACGGGGGGAATTAATCGATCAAATCAATGCGCAGGAGACCTTTTTTAAAGGTGCAAAGTTAGCGTTGGACGTTGGTGAACAGGTTTTACATGCTGTCGATTTAGGGCGACTGCGGGATGAGTTGTCGGAAAAGGGTATTACCTTATGGGCGGTGCTGAGCGAATCGAGCATCACGCGTGAGACTGCCCTCATATATGGGCTATCAACACAGCTTCAAGCTCCAAGAGTACCTTCCACGCGAAACAGTGGAGGATTGCCAATTGAAGGAGAGCCAGCGCTTTTTATTGCGAAAACCTTGCGCTCGGGTAACAAGATTGTGACAAAAGGGCATGTGGTTATTATTGGTGATGTTAATCCCGGCGCAGAAATTATCGCTTCTGGCAGTGTGGTTGTGTGGGGTAAACTTCGCGGGTTTGTGCACGCGGGGGCTGAAGGGGACGAGAAGGCGGTTATTTGTGCTTTAGATCTTTCACCGACACAGATCCGTATTGCTGGGAAAGCAGCAACGGCACCCAAACGAAAAGGTAAACCACGAGCAGAAGTGGTTAAAATTCAGGATGATCATGTCGTCGCAGAATCATGGAGGAATAAAGGAAGGTTATGAAAGCTCAAGTTATTACAATTACTTCTGGGAAGGGAGGAGTTGGAAAAACTACAGCGACTGCCAACATCGGTGTTGCATTGGCAGCATTGGGGAAGAGCGTTGTCTGTATGGATGCTGATATTGGATTGAGAAATTTAGATGTTGTTATGGGTCTTGAAAACCGGATTGTCTATGATCTGGTTGATGCTATTGAAAAACGTTGTCGTTTACGTCAGGCAATGATCCGCGATAAACGTTATAATACTCTTTTTCTTATCCCGGCGGCACAAACCCGCGATAAAAACGCGATCTCTCCCAGTGATATGATCAGGGTTTGTGATGAAATAAGGCCTGAATTTGATTTCATTTTGATCGATTCACCGGCTGGGATTGAACGCGGCTTTCGCAATGCTATCGCTCCTGCTGATATGATCATTGTTGTGACCAATCCTGAAGTCTCAGCGGTAAGAGATGCAGACCGGATCATAGGCTTGATCGAAGCTGAGGAGAAAGACCCAGTTAGACTCATTATCAATCGCTTTAACCCATCGCTAGTCAAACGCGGCGACATGCTAACTTCAGAGGATGTTCTAGAGCTCTTGGCGGTTGATCTGATCGGTATTGTTCCGGAAGATGAAAGCGTTCTTGTAAGCACCAATCACGGTCAGCCAGTTGTGTTGAATCATAACAGTCTGGCTGGAAAGGCATTTGAAAATATCAGTCAAAGACTGATTGGCGAAGAAGTACCTTGGATGAATCTTGATGGTAAATCGGATTTCTTTGGCCGACTCAGCAGGCTAATCAGGTCAGGAAGGAGCTAGGATGAGCACCATTTTTGAACGTTTATTGTTACGAGAGAAAAAAAGTGCCACGACAGCTAAAGAACGTCTTAAACTCGTCCTGGTCCATGACCGTATGGATCTGACTTCGTCTGCGCTTGATTCACTGAAAGATGAACTTATTGCGGTAATTTCAAAGTATGTATCAATAGATACTGATGCAGTGGAGATCAACGTCAATCAAGAAGGCCGAGAGCAGACGCTCATTGCCATCATCCCGCTTCAGGCGTCGAGGAAACGCGGAGTAAGGTGAATCTTAGTGATGAGGAAGGATATTTGGCGTAAATTCGATTTGTGGCTTTTTGGAACGGTCTTGATGCTGTCCATTTTTGGGGTGGCGCTGATTAGTTCTGCCATTGCTGGCAACATTGAATTAATTGATCATCCTCAGCGTCAAACGATTTTTTTAATTATTGGCCTGGTGGTTCTATTAATCACTTCAGCTTTTGATTATCATTATTGGCTTACATTAACAACACCCTTATATATCGTAACGCTTGTATTTCTTATCTACATTTTCATTACTGCTCAGGCTCGTTTTGGTGCCGCTCGATGGCTAGATTTAGGGCAGATACTCATCCAACCAGCTGAGCTGGCGAAGATCGTTATTATCCTGGCTTTAGCAAAATATTTCTCGAAGAATATCGATAAGATCGGGAACATCGGCGTCATCTTAAAAAGTTTAGCAATTACAGGGGGAATTGTGATATGGATTTTGCTTCAGCCAAACTTGAGCACATCTATAGTGATTCTCGTGATTTGGTTTGCTATGCTGTGGATCAGTGGGTTAAAGGCAAAGTTTATTATCATTTTTGCCAGCATTATTATCTTGTTTGTTATTATTTCAGCACTTTTAGGATTCCCTTACTTGGCAGATTACCAACGTGCTCGAATTACCACTTTTTTCTTCCCTGACCCCGAAGCCAGATATGGCGATACTTATAATGTTGATCAGGCATTGATCAGCATTGGTTCAGGAGGATTTTTAGGACAGGGTTACGCACAGAGCACACAGGTTCAACTTCGGTTCTTAAAAATTCGGCATAGTGATTTTATCTTCTCAGTGTTAGCTGCGGAGTTTGGTTTTGTGGGAACCACAATCGTTATGCTTCTTTTGATCTTTGTGATATTTCGCTGTTTCCGTGTGGCGCAGACAGCAGAGGATGCTTATGGTTCTTTAATTGCTTATGGATTTGGGATCTTATTTGCTTTCCAAACTGTGGTTAATGTGGGGGTTAATCTTAACCTTGTCCCTGTTACTGGACTAACCTTACCTTTTATCAGTTACGGCGGGAGCTCGCTATTTTCGTTGTTGTTAGGTATTGGGTTAATTGAAAGCATAACCATGCGCAGTGAAGCCAGATGAAGTGGTAATTAATTCGGAGCGTAACTGTTTAATAACCCAATCGAATAGAAGAGAGCTAGTTCATTTTCTGCTAACGCAGACCTGCCCTTTGAATTTGGGAGGAGCTGATGTTTCCTTGCGCTTTAAACCAAATTCAAAGAGGAATCTCTTATATATCTCGAAACAGGTTATTATTGAAGTTAATAGATACGTGATTGGCAATTCGTTCTAGAATGTCCTTAATCTTCCTTCTCGCTTGATGCTAAGCGTTTATGATTACGCTGCCCTAGACGAATAGGTTATGTTTTGGTAAAATTGTGCGTGTTAAGTGGATGGGGGTTCGTCTAACGGCAGGACAGCAGACTCTGAATCTGTTTATGAGGGTTCAAATCCTTCACCCCCAGCTTGAAATACTCCCGAGCAGGGAGTATTTTTTAATATTATTAGGTGATCCTGCATTAGTGATGTCGCATTTTACGAATGGGATAGTAAGCCAGAGTCCCTTTCACGGTGCATATTAAAAAGAACATTATAATAATGAAGAAATAGTATTATTTTTATTCAAGATCACCAGGCTTATGGAATTGTAAATGCGATCAAAACAAACCTATCTTTTCGTCACTGTTTTTTTCTCTGGTATGACTACACTAGCGGTAGAGTTTGCTGCATCTCGCTTATTAGGAAACGTGTTTGGGACGAGCAATATCGTTTGGGCGTGCATTATAGGATTGATCTTAATTTACTTGACGCTTGGTTATTGGCTTGGTGGAAAGTGTGCGGATCGCTCGCCCTCAGAAAAAACCTTTTATAAAATTCTGGTGTGGGCTGGATTCACTGTTGGGCTTGTACCACTGTTAGCGAGACCTGTTTTACGACTCTCAGCAGATGCTTTTGATCAGCTTCAGATGCCGATTCTTTTTGGGTCTTTTACAGCTGTTTTGGTTTTATTCATTATTCCAGTTACCTTATTGGGTACAACTTCGCCATTTGCCCTTAAATTAGCCTTAAAAGACACCCAGACCGCTGGCGGAGTAGCTGGTACGATCTCTGCAATTTCAACTTTAGGTTCTTTTATCGGCACCTTCTTATCTGTTTTGGTGTTGATCCCGCTAGTCGGTACCTACTGGACATTTCTAATTTTTAGCGGCATTATGCTTATGATTGCCTTAATCGGTTTATGGCGGCAGGTGGGGTGGCGCGGTATTGCACCATATTCGTGGATGCCGATTGTAATAATTCTGCTATCTTATTTCGGGATGAGGGGGACAGATAAAGTGACGGAAGGGCTCATTTACGAAACGGAATCTGCGTATAATTATATTCAAGTGTTGCAGAGCGGTGAATACCGTTTCCTGCGGTTGAATGAGGGGCAAGGCATGCATTCTATCTATCATCCACAGAAATTAAATTACTATGGTCCTTGGTCACAAGTGCTGGTTGCACCTTATTTTAATACAGCTCCACATCCATGTTCAGAGGTTGAACGTATCGCGATGGTGGGATTGGCCGCAGGGACGACGGCTCGTCAGGCAGCAACTGTTTATCCGAATGTGCCCATAGACGGGTTTGAGATTGATCCTGAAATCATAAAGATTGGTTATGAGTATTTTGGTATGCGCTTGCCATCTCTCAATGCGATTGCCGAAGATGGTCGTTGGGGTCTAGCTCATAGTGATTATGAATATGACATTATCAGTATTGATGCTTACAAGCCGCCGTATATCCCCTCGCATATGACGACCGTGGAATTCTTCAACATCGTTCGTCAGCATCTTAGCAAACGAGGTGTAATGGTTATAAACGTCGGGCGTAGCCCGGACGATCGCGATTTGGTCAATGCATTAGGCACAACCATTGGTCAGGTTTTCCATGCGGTATTTGTTATGGATATACCTGAATCGTTCAATTCGGTTATTTTTGCAGCAGCGGCCCCTGAGGCTTCATGGCAAGATTTCAATCAGAACTTGGTGACGTTGATGCATGGGGACACGACCTCACTTTTAGTGGAAGCTATGCAGCTTACAATAGCCGGTAGGGCAGCGAAGCCTGAAGTTACGCAGGTTTTCAGCGATGATCGTGCGCCTATTGAGTGGATTACCAATCGAATTGTGTTGGATTTTATCTTTTCAGATGAAGTGGAGTCTTTAGAATGAAAAACTGCATAAAAAAACCCTTGAGTTGGTTGATTACTATTTTTGTGCCTATTTGGCTTCTAATGACTGCTATCAGAATATTGATCACGCCAGTTTACCCAATGATTGAATACCGCATGCCGGGATTCCCAGAAGACACTTTTGGCTTTACACGCGAAGATCGAGTGCTTTGGGCAAAACCGTCTATTGAGTATCTTATAAATTCTGAGGATATTTGTTTTCTTGCAGAGCTTAAATTCAACGACGGCACAGCAATCTATAATGCGCGTGAGCTTTCCCATATGGTAGACGTGAAAGTATTGGTGCAATTGATGATCAAGGTTTGGTTGGGAGTCAGCGCCTTTTTATTAATCTCAGGCATTGTGATGTATTCCGCCGGTTGGCGTGAGAACCTTAGAGCTGGTTACAAGCGGGGTGGGTGGGCATCTGTTGGATTGGTAGTCATGATGCTGCTATTTGTCTTGATCAGTTTCAACCAGTTATTCAATTGGTTCCATTTGCTTTTTTTCAAGGGTGATACCTGGTTATTTTATTATTCAGATACTCTTATAAGGCTCTTTCCTCTCCGCTTCTGGCAAGACGCTTTTATTTTTATTGGTCTTTTTTGCTTGCTAGTTGGGCTTCTATTAGCGTTTCTCCTAATGAAGAAAAGAATAATAGAGCAGCACTAAAGCACAAAAAAACCAGCAGCTCATTGCTGCTGGTTTTATCTTGTGCGTATTTAATACTATCGGACTGCTGTGGGGTTTTCTCGGTTTGCAGCAGGATCAAAGATATGGAAATTGTCCATATTGAAGGCTACCTGGATTTGATCACCCATCTTCACATGTGTTCGAGGATCAACGCGGGCAATAAATGTATTATCCCCACTGAGCAGGTAAAGGAAGATCTCGTTACCCATTAATTCGGTCACATCAACCTTAACATCAACCTTTTCAGGGGTGATCGAAGGTGGTAAGAATTGAGGATTGTGGATATCTTCGGGGCGGATACCAAAGATAATCTCTTTGTCCACATAATCCATATAAGTTGCTTTCCTGGCTTTGGGGACCTTGACAGAGAATAAGCCAAGATCGATAAATAAGGAATTGCCATCTTTGCGAAGGTGACCATCAAAGAAGTTCATGGAAGGTGAGCCGATGAAGCCTGCAACGAAGAGGTTTTGAGGGGAATCGTAGAGGTTCTGTGGAGTGTCCAACTGCTGGAGAAGACCTTTATTGAGCACAGCGATACGGGTTGCCATGGTCATGGCTTCTATTTGGTCGTGGGTGACGTAGACGAAGGTCGTCTGCAGCTGAATGTGCAACTTGCTGATTTCAGCACGGGTTTGTACACGGAGCTTGGCATCAAGGTTTGATAGCGGTTCATCAAAGAGGAAAACTTTCGGTTCGCGAACGATAGCACGTCCAACTGCAACACGCTGACGCTGACCACCAGAGAGTTCCCTTGGTTTACGCTTTAGAAGAGTCTCGATACCGAGGATTGTAGCTGCTTTTACAACACGACTTTCGATTTCGGCTTTTGGAACTTTACGGAGCTTCAAGCCAAATGCCATGTTATCAAAGACGGACATGTGGGGATACAAAGCGTAGCTTTGGAACACCATTGCAATGTCACGGTCTTTGGGGGCGACATCATTTACAACCTGATTCTCAATGAAGACCTGGCCTTCGGTTACTTCTTCCAAACCTGCAAGGCAGCGCAGAGCGGTTGTTTTTCCGCAGCCAGAAGGACCAACCAATACGAGGAATTCTTTATCCTCAATATCGATGTCCAGGTCTTGAAGCGCGATGACGTCACCAAATTTCTTCCATACATGTTTATACGTTACACTAGCCATAATTGTTTTCCTCCAATCTGAAAGAGTATAGTGACTATATTGTATCATCAAGTGTAAAAGTTAATAAACTAATTTATGGTTTAATACTTTCTTAAGCTTATGTTCACAAAAAAACATCCTGAGAACTTTCAGGATGTTTTAATTGAATCGAAATTCCACGTCTCTAAAAATTATACGCCATTTTTCCCAAACCCGGGTGAAACTTTTGGCTGGTTCTTCTTTCTGCTCACATGACCGTTTAAAGTGAACAAAATAATTAGCTGAAATTCACTAAAAAACGGATAACCTATCACTTTCAGCAAGGGGTGTTTCAATATTCTCATGTTTTTTCACTCTGTTGGTTAAATAGAATAACAGATTGGGATTATTGAGACCGATGATTATGCCATGCATTTTTCATATACGTCTCTAAACGGGTATTTTGCCGGCAGCTTCATCACCACATATCTTGCCGTTCTAATAATTTTCCCTGCCAGAAAAACATACTTCAAACGGAAAGTTTTGATTTGCTGCCGAAATTCAGAAATGCCCAGAAAATCAAATTTAAACAGCAAGAAAAGGTTGTAAGAAAGCATCATCAATTGAAAGATGGCCTCGTTTGCCCAAAAGGATTTAAGTAAAAGTCGCCCAACGGCCATATCATACTTGGCTTCTTTGATGTAATTTTCGGCATTGCCGCGTTTTTCGTAAGCAATGACCACTTTCTCTGAAGACAGTTCGGTATTGGTCACAAAGTAGAAGTATTTGAAATCGCTGCCTTCCAGAAAAGATAATTGCGACCTGTCTTTTTCTGGTTTCAATACGCGGGATACGACAAATCTTCTATCCTTGTCCCAGGTGTTCAGTTTTGTAACAAGCTCCGTTGTTTCCCTGTTTTCATCACCTTTCGTGAATGAAATGGTTGGTGCTGTAACTTGAGAGGCGAGCGTTGGATACTCTTTGCCCTTGATCAAATACTGGCAACCGGCTGATTCGATGGTTGTAATGATTTCGTCATCAAAGTACCCACTGTCCATGCGGAACAGGATTTCCAAATCATCGGTTTTAATATGGGCAACAATTTCTTTGATCATTTCGGCAGCGCCGTTTGCGGTATATGTGTTGCCGCTTCTTACAAATCCAGTGATATAAGCCTTCAATTCATCGCAGAAGGCAAACTGGATGTTGTAACACACATTACCGGGCTTTTTTGGATTATAACCCTTCGCTGTTCCCTCTTGATGACCTTCGACATTGACCACGCTGCTGTCGATATCAATGGTAATAGATTTTAGTTTTTTCTTTCTCAACAACTTTTTGAAGATCTGGAAATTGATTTCCCTCATCATCTGCGTTGTTTTATGGTTGAAGTTACCCAAAAACCGTGATACCGTTTCAGGTTCTTTCACCGAAATCTCAAACGCTTCAACCAGCGGATCACCTTGCAAAAGCTTGATTCTTTCCAGTCTATCGATCCCGATATAGTGGCCGCAGAGCATCGTCTTGATGTGGTTCATCTTGATTTTGTTGGTCGATGGGCGATCAAATACAAGGCCGGTGTTAATTAGATCAAAAATCCCATTGGCCTTTGCGTTTTCCAGCAGTAGAAACAAGCCCGCGTTTGATGTCAGATTCCTGGCTGCAAAAACAATTTTATGGATCACTTCAACATCCTTTACTGCAAAAATACTCTTTATCTCAATTTTAACATGTGATCTTTATACGTGGTTTTATTTCACCCAATGAGTGAAAGTACAATCCTGAAGATACTTGTTTGAATGTCTTAAAAATGGGACAAAAAGTGGCGATTTTGGTTCAAAAAGGTTGGAAAATCACCCAAAACAACCCCTTTTTACATCAAAAAAGGTCTGTTTTCTAAAAGTGCATTTACTTCACTGTTTCGGCGACGTAGAATCTGGGTTGAAGTTATATTAATATCTTTGGGATTGTCTTTTAGCAAAGATGTCTGTTCGAATTGATTTTAATCGTTTCATGACATCATTGTGAGCATAGCCAAAATAATCATGCAGAAGCGTATATTCTGTATAAATTCTGTCATAGACTTTCTTTGCTGGGGTTTCAGGTAGATAGCTTTTCTCCTTTAGATGTGCCATTGCTTGAGCGGCTTCTTGGATATTTGCGTAACCACCAAGTTGCTTACCAGCCGCAACAGCTGCGTACATTGCTGAGCCGAGTGCTGAAGTGTATTCGCAATCTGCAACTTTTATTTCCATATTGGTGACATTTGCAAAGATTTGCATCAGTAGTTGATTTTGATGGGGTATGCTGCCCGTGGCGATGATCTCATTAATGGGAACACCGCTGGCGATGAAGGCTTCTATGATCTTCCGCGTTCCAAAGGCAGTCGCTTCAAGCAAGGTTCGAAAAATCTCTTCTGGTTTGGTTGCTAAATTAAGCCCTAACATCATTCCGGAGAGATCTCCATCGACTAGGATGCTGCGGTTGCCATTCCACCAATCGAGTGCGACCATACCCGTTTCGCCAGGTTGGAGTTTGGCTGCCTTTTCTTCCAAGAGTTTATAGATATCAAGGCCTCTTTTCCGAGCTTCTTTTTCGTAAGATGAAGGGATGCAATTTTTAGTGAACCAGGCAAAATGATCTCCCATGCATGCTTGACCAGCTTCAAAACCATAATAGCCAGGTACTATCCCATCTTCGACCATACCGCACATTCCTGGAATTCGGTATTCCTTTTTCGAGAGGATCAAGTGGACATTGCTGGTATCCATGATGATTACCATCTTACCTGGTGAAACTACAGTTGAAGCTGGCATGGCTGCATGTGCATTGACCATGGCTGTGGCAACGGCTGTACCGGGATTAAGTCCGGTCCAGCGCGCGGCCTGTTCGGTTATTTCGCCAACTTTCTGACCTATTGGGGTAACTTCTTGCAGCATTTTTTCTTGTACAATCTTTTCTAGAGAAGGATTTAATGCTTTGAAAAAATCATCAGAGGGATAACCTTCGTTTTTTGACCACAGCGCTTTATATCCAGCAGCAGTTAAATTGCGTGTTTCTTTGCCGGTAAGCTTCCAAACGACCCAATCACCTGCTTCAATGAAACGATCCACTGTGTGGTATAGGTGAGTTGACTCATTTAGTACTTGGAGAATCTTTGGGAAGAACCATTCGGCGTTTATTTTTCCGCCATAATGGTCGAGAAAATTTTCAAAACGACTGAAAGCGGTCTCGATGATCTGAGTGGCTTCTTCTTGTGCTGCGTGGTGTTTCCATAATTTTACCCAAGCGTGCGGATTATTTTTGTACTCATCTAAGGTGCAAAGAGGTGTACCGTCATTCAATGCAGGGACAATTGTGGAGGAGGTGAAATCTACACCGACAGCAATAATTTGTGTTGGATTTACACCGCTATCTCTTAGTATTTTCTTAACAATACGCTTTAAAGCTACGAGATAGTCGTTTGGATCTTGCAACGCCCAGTCGGGGTTTAAAGGAACACCAGATTGGGGCAGTTTTTCTGTGATGACCCCATGCTTGAATTTATAAACTGAGGAAGCGCGCACTTTTCCATTTGCCAAATCGACCAAAACGGCTCTTGCTGATTTCGTGCCAAAATCTAACCCAACAGTGTATTTTTTTCTGCTCACAGATATTTCTCCATAAATTAATGTCGATAATTTCTTTATTCAGTACTCGTCAACCCTGCACCAACTGCCAATTCTTGCATTTGTTGTGTAATAGCTTGTCTTTTTTCGACTTGTATTGTCATAAACAGTGAGTCAATAAGCTCTTGTGTATTTTCTTTTGCTTCTTCCAGTAAACTATATCTGATAGCGTTCTCTGCTGCTATTGAGTCGAGAATCAAATCAAAAAACTCGATACTAGTTAAGTGTTGAACGGCTCGGTCAAAGATTTGAACGGGATCACCTTGGATCAGGACGGGCGGCCAATATTCTTTAGGAAAACCAATGTCTTCTTCTAATCTGCTCATTGGCAAGAGTGTAGTGATATCAGGTTTGTAGGTGCCTTTTTCATTCTTTCTAAAAGATAAAATGTGTACGCCGCATAGAATTGATCTCTTATAGTCGTGTATCCACCGTAGGATGAATTGATAAGCTTGCTGATACTTGGGGAACTCTCCTTTGCTAAGAGAGCCCTGATGCTCGTAAGCGATCTCCGTTTGCTTGAGAGCCTGTTGGACGCGAGCTCCGAATGACCAAATCGTAAAGTTTTGTGTCTGTTGTCGAGCCCATTCATTGGCCAGAATGGCCAAGTGCTTATTGTAATGGCCGCATATACCTCTTTCGCTGCCCAAGATGACTAATAATTGGGCAGCAGAACTTTTTCTCTCAGATTGAGAATCGCACATAGTATTTTGTGGTAAGGCTTTAAGCACATGCAATAAGATTTGGTGGTAATTATATTTATTTTGACGGACCAGGTCTTTGCGTTTTAGTGCCATCTGCCATGTACTTAACGATAATGTGCGCAATGCACCTAAAAGCGGTTCAATCGCCTTTAGGTTTTCGAGTCTGCTCTCTGCTCTTTCGCTTAATTCGGACATGATTCTTAATAGATCTCTATCTGGTCAATATTCCAAACGAAAGTAACTGCTCCACCCAGATCAGCTGTGACAGGTTGTGTGCCTAAAATGCGGTCACGTTTATTTTCCTTATTGGTCAAAGAAACTTGTGACCTGCAGTTTGTTTTGATAATATCCAATATCGTATCGAGGTCCTTGTCATGAGCTACGATAAACAACGATAATTGGCTTTGACGCAACATGCCGCCGCGTGTCTCTGCATACGTGGCAGTGTGACCGGCATTAATTAATGCATTTAACACTAGATCTGCGGTATTTTTAGGGACAACTGCCATGAGCATTTTCATGCGGCACCTCGCTTTTGCGCTGACCATAATTCTATAAATGTATTAAGTGTTCTTTCCAATAATTCAATTGTTTGATCATTGAGCTCTCGATAACGCTCAATGCTGTCGATGAGTTGGTTAGCATGTTGATGCGTATATTCTGTAAGTGCATTTTCGAATTGAGAGACATCCTCAATCCTAATCTTGTCAATAAATCCTTTAGTGAGTGCATAAAAGAGAATTATCTGATCTGAGAATGATAGAGGGTTATGCGGTGCTTGACCAAGGAGATTAACCAAGCGTATACCGCGATCGATTTGACGCTGTGTGGCTTCATTTACTTCGGTACCAAAACGGGCAAAACGTGCAACCTCTTCGTATTGTGAGAGCTGCAGTCTTAGATCGCCAATCAGAGATTTCATAGCAGGTTCTTGAGCTGAACCGCCGACACGGGATACTGAACGACCAATATCAATAGCTGGTTTTATCCCCTTATTGAAGAGATTCGTATCAAGGACAATTTGACCGTCTGTGATTGAAATGAGATTTGTTGGTATATATGCGGAGATATTACCCTGTTGGGTTGTCGCAATTGGTAAGGCTGTAATTGAGCCGCCACCGTGTGATGAATTTAATTTACAGGCACGTTCAAGAAGCCGCGCATGCAGATAGAAAATATCGCCCGGGTATGCTTCACGTCCAGGGGGTCTACGCAACAGGAGGCTTAGTTCCCGATAGGCATCGGCATGTTTGCTTAGGTCGTCATAGACAATAAGAACATCTTGACCTTGATCCAGTAAGAATTCTGCCAAGGTCACGCCTGCATAAGGTGCCAGATATCGCAGGGCAGGGGGGTCGTCTGGACTAGAAATTATTATGCTTGTTTGGGGTAAGACACCGCCAGCACGCATTATTTCGATGGCAGAGATAACAGATGTTTTTTTCTGGGCGATTGCCACATAAATACATTTGACAGCCGAACCTTTTTGATTGAGGATAGTGTCCAAGGCAAGTGTGGTTTTACCTGTTTGGCGATCTCCGAGGATTAATTCCCTTTGCCCTCGACCTAAGGGAATGAGTGCGTCAAGTATCTTTGTGCCTGTATAAAGCGGTTCATTAACAGGTGCTCTATTGATGATACTTGGTGCAATTCTTTCAAGATGTCTAAATTCTGTTGGTGTGATCGCGCCAAGTTCATCAAGAGGTTGGCCCAGGGGATCAATCACCCGCCCCAGATAGTGCAGACCTACAGGTATGCTCAGGCGCTTCCCAGTTGCCAGGGCAAGATCTCCGCCGCGAATGCCTTCATCATGGCCTAATAAGATTAGATCAACATGCATGCGGTCCAGGTTTAGAACCATACCTTGAACACCCGTAGGGAAAGTTACAATTTCCTCAAGCTGGACGGCAGGTAGACCAGAGAGGGTGGCTACACCATTACCGATATGCTGGACGGTGCCAACGCCTTGGAAATGGACATTTTGTTTAGTGTACATGCTTTTTTGATCTATTTCTTCAATTAGGCGAGCATAATTCGGTTTGGGATGCGCAGATTCCTGCTCTTTTTCTAAAGATTCGCGCACATTCTGTACAAAATCATCTTTCGATTCTTGTAGAGCGCCCATTGCATTCAGGTCCTGGCGGAATGATTTAAGCATATTTGTTTCAGATGAGGACAAAGATTCAGTCATTATTACCGTAAAAGTCTTCCAGAGAAGTGTTAATTTCTTCTTTTATATCCAGCAATTGGGAAGTAAGGGAATTTTCAACAATTAAATCACCGATCCTGACTTTTATACCTGCAATTAATTCAGGGTCGGTTTCCAGCTCAATGTTTACATCCCTGTCAGCAAGGGCACTGAAGGTGCGTACCAAATTGCGTTGCTGGTCGGCTGTGAGCGGCACGGCGGAAGCTACTTTAACTGTTGGGGTTCTTTCGGTGAGAGAATCCCGAATCGCCTGGACCTGCCGCATATCTGTTTTACCCATATCCCAGATCTCAGCATTTAGTTCTTCAATCAAAGCAGAATTGACCGCATCAGGTGTAACATGTTTAAGGGCTTGGCCACTGATCCGAAGGATTAATTCGACGAATTCGGTTTGATGTTGTTCCATTTCATATTGCTGCTGCTTGCGAGCTTCGGTAAGCGCTTCTTGAAGAATATGGTTAGCTTCTTCATGAGTTGCTTCCAAGAGCTCGGTTTGCTTTAATTTAGTTTGCTCGTAAGCCTTGGATGTGATCTTCTGGATCTCGGCGTCGAGGTTTTTTAAGCGCGTTTCAACCTTTGTTAATTCATTTGCAGCTGCTTGCCTGTCTTTAATGATTTCTTCCATGAGGTGCCTTTTCTCAGCGGCACGGGCATCAGAGCGCTTAACAATCGGTTTAAAGACAAGAAAATACAGGGCAACAGTGATAATTAGAAAATTTGCGATTTCCCAAAGTATAGTAATCCAATCAAAATCAAGCATTTAGTAACTCCTAAAAGAAGCGGTCGAGGAGGGGGTTGGCGAAAATAAGCACAAGCATAACCAGCAAGACGTAGATAGCGGTGGTTTCAAGTAATGCCATTGCAATGATAAGAGTTGTCCTGATTTGATTAGCAGCATCTGGCTGTCTGGCAATACCATCGATAGCTTTCGCTGCTGCACGACCCTCCATCAGAGCTGGAACAATACATCCGATGACGATACCAATACCTGCAACCAAAATGGTGATCACGGTTATTAATGTGTTTGGATCAAGGTTTGACATTGAAATATCCTTTCTATGAAGTCATTCTTTGTAGTTTTTTAGCTTCTTTGATCTGCGCTTCTTCTATATTGATCTCAACTGCAGAGGCGATATAGAGAGAAGCCAATATTGTGAAAATATAAGCCTGTAATATGCCTGTTATTAAACTCAATGCAATGAGCGGGATTGGGGCAATGACTGGGATGAGTGAGAAGACGATCGCTACGATCAGATCGCCGCTCACAATATTACCGAAAAGGCGGATTGTCAGGGATAATGTTCTGCCCAGCTGTCCGACAATTCCAAGTGGAAACAGGTAGAT
>JAUXFJ010000097.1 GCA_030620065.1 Anaerolineaceae bacterium | reverse complement strand
TGCGGCATCCTTATCGACTTGCGAGGAGGGATGCCGCAGCTTTAGGTAAATAACCTTTACTCATAAGCATCACCTCCTCTTTTTATAGAGTGGCAAGAGTCAGGACACATAATCCTGTGTAAAGATAGTATCGCATAAATATGAAGGGTTGTCAATCAAGAGGATTTGAAGCAAGTTCGCTGGTCAAGCAGCATAACTTTAAGTTTTTAAGGTGGAAGGTAAAAGGCTTTGGGATTGGGGTAAAATTCTTACATTAAGTTTAACTTGAGAGAAGGATATACAGTGAAATATAGACAATTTGGGCAATTGGATTGGAAAGTTTCCGCTTTAGGTTTCGGCGCGATGCGTCTGCCGATTTTAGATAGCGACAGTGCCAAGATCGATGAAGAGCTGGCGAAAGCGATGGTGCGAAAGGCGATTGATGGGGGTGTCAACTATATTGACACAGCCTATCCTTACCATCACGGGCAAAGCGAGGGCTTTGTTGCAAGGGTGTTAAAGGATGGCTATCGCGAGAAGGTGCGCGTGGCAACCAAAATGCCCTCCTGGTTGGTGAAAACAGCAGATGATTTTGACCGCTTACTGGAGGAGCAGCTTGAGCGTCTCGAAATTGAGCAGTTAGATTATTACTTGCTACATGCTCTTAATGCCAGGTATTGGAAAACATATCAGGATCTGCATGTTTTTGATTGGGCCGAGAGAAAAATATCAGAAGGGAAATTTAAATATCTGGGTTTTTCTTTTCATGACGAATATCCTGTCTTCCATGAAATATTGAACGGTTATGATAGTTGGAGCTTTTGTCAGATCCAATACAATTTTATGGACATTAACTACCAGGCAGGACAAAAGGGGCTCAAAGAAGCCGCAGAGAAGGGTTTGGCAGTGGTGGTGATGGAGCCGTTGCGCGGGGGCAGCCTGGCAAAAACACCTGTACCTGATGCGATAGCAAGGGTTTGGGCACAATCAACGTGTGCCTGGAAGTCGGCAGAATGGGCGCTGCAGTGGGTTTGGAATCAGCCTGAGGTTTCGGTTGTGCTAAGCGGGATGAGCACAATGAAGCAGGTTGAGGAAAATCTGATCAGTGCGGGGCGTTCACAGATTGGTAGTTTGAATGCTGAAGATGAAGAACTGATAGAAAAAGTGCGCAGTGCATATCATTCGCCCATCCCAATTTCTTGCACACAGTGTGAATATTGTTTGCCCTGTCCAAGTGATGTAGCAATTCCCAGAATTTTCAGCCTTTACAATGATGCGATTATGTATGACTCAGCAGGAGGACCGCGCTGGGCATATGCGAACCAGATCAAGGCGGAGAATCGGGCGGATAATTGCATCGAATGCGGTGAATGTGAAGTGGCTTGTCCACAGAATATTGAGATCATCAACTGGCTGAAAATTGCCGGCGAATATTTAAGCGCTGGAGAAGGGACTTAAGCTTACGATGGGAACAGGCGGTATCTACAAAACCCTAAGTCCAGAAAAACATGTCAATGGATGATAATCAGAGCAAGTCAATTTCAAAATTTCCCTGGAAGTGGATCTTGTTGGGAATATTGTGTGCAGTTGTCATTATATGGTTAAGGCTGACACCTCCGGGATTACTTGGAAAAGCAGATGCAATTGGTTATGCGGTGTGCCATCGTATTGATTCGCACTCATTGCATATCGGTGATCGGCAAATGCCATTATGTGTACGCTGTTCGGGCATGTATCTTGGGGCAATGCTTGGATTGATATATCAAGTTGTGCAGGGGAAAAAAGGCGCTTACCCTCCCCTGAAAACGATCATTATCATGGCAGTGCTGGTATTGGCTTTTGCGATTGACGGCATCAATTCATATATACACTTTTTCCCTGGCGTGAATGGTTTATATGAACCTCAGACTTGGTCGCGTATGGTGACAGGCATAGGTATGGGGTTGGCAATGGCAGCGGCTGTGGTACCGGCATTTCATCAAACGGTGTGGCGGTCCTGGAAGGAAGTTTCTGGGTTAACCAGCTGGAAACAACTAGGATTGCTTTTTGTTTTAGCAGGGCTGATCATACTCGCCGCGCTATCGGAGAGCGCATGGCTGCTCTATCCCTTGGCATTGATCAGTTCAGCCGGTGTGCTGGTGCTGCTGACAATGATCTACAGTATGGTCTTGGTGATGATCTTCAAGAAAGAGAACGTTTATGAGCGGCTTGACCAGATGTGCATGCCATTAATGGGAGGCGCCCTGATCGCTCTGTTGCAAATCGGAGCCTTTGATCTTGTGCGATATTTGTGGATAGGTACCTGGGCAGGGTTTAATCTTTAATCTGCCCCTATAAATCTATAAAGATATGTTATAAAATAAGAGTAGCAGTTTTTATAGAAAGCAGGAAGAAGAGAAATGGGAAATGTTGTTGGAGGTGTTTTAGGAGCCTTTGGGCTTTCAGCGAGTGCGGGGTTGAATGCATATATCCCCTTGTTGATTGTTTCGCTTGTAGCCAAGTTCACTAATCTTATCAAGCTTGTGGAACCTTGGGATACCTTGACGAGCTGGTGGATCATCGGTTTATTGGTGTTGCTTTCACTGGTTGAGTTTTTTGCTGATAAGGTGCCAGCGGTCAATCATATTAACGATATTATTCAATCATTCATCCGCCCTACGGCAGGTGCGATACTTTTTGCGGCAAGCGCACAGGCGATAACGGAAATTCACCCTGTGATCTCGATTGCGGCGGGTCTGCTAATTGCTGGTAGTGTGCATGCTGTAAAGGCTGTTGCAGTGAGGCCTGCCATCACGGCAACGACGGGCGGTACAGCGAATGTACCTGTCAGTATCCTGGAAGATGTAATTTCCACGCTCTTATCCATATTGTCGATCGTGCTGCCCATCCTGGTTGCGATTGTTATGATTGTTATAGCGATATGGATTATTTGGTGGTTGAGCCACAACTCGAAGAAACAGAAGGCGGTCTAAGAACAATATTATTTTACTTCTCATTAGGATTAAAAAATAAGGAGCGTAAGATGGCACACAATAATTATGATTATCGTCAAGCCCCAGTACCCATGGGTTCACAGATAACCAGCGCATGGGCGATTGTCAGCCTGATCGCGGGCATATCAAGCTTTATGATCTTTCCCCTTTTTGGAGCGATTCTTGCGATCATCGGTGGATCAATTGCTAAGAAGGAGATCCGCAATGGTGGTGGGCGGGTAAGCGGGAACGGAATGGCCACCTGGGGTCTGGTCCTGGGATGGATCAACATTGCCATATCATTAATCGGTTTATGCATCGCGATCCTTATGATCATGGGTGTATTTGGTGCTGGCGGGTTGGCAATGTGTGGACCATTCTCTGACATAATGAATGGTTATTATTAAACAATAAGAACGCTTTTTTTCTAGTGCGTTTACGATAGACCATCAGGATAAGTTTGTTTTAATCAAAGGTTCAGTGTGGTAGAAGGAGTTTCAAATGGCGAATACCCCTACAGTTAAGAAAGATGCGGCACCGGTATAGTGCCGGAAGTATTAGAGGATATGCCTGAAAAGAAGAAGGGTAAGAAGACCGTTTTGATCATTGTGATCGTAGCAGTAGCTTTATTATTATGCTGCTGCCTTATTTTGGGTGTTATTGGGTTTATACCGATGATAGATGGCAATGGTTACTATGGTTTTTAGTTATCTACTGCCGCTAATGGGTGTCGTCTAATATCAAGTAAACTACCTTAGCGTTCCCCTCTGTGGTTTGTGGGACCTTTTATTAGGGAAGGTAAATGCATGCCGCGCGCCAGAGCGCTCAATTTGTGCATAACCCGCCAGTAGATCTGGCGGGTTTTATTTTGTTTAGGTTTATCCCTTTGCAATCTTAAGTGGTTTAATAAGAAATACTCAATGTGCTGCAATCCTAGGTCAGGCAGAGGATGGTTTTTGGTGGAAAATGTAGGTTTAGTTGGCTGCCGACAGCGGTGTTGTGGGCTACATTCAAGGAAAGCTCAACCCCCGCCCGGCAGCTGATGCGCAGGCGATAGGACTCTCCTTGAAAGACAGCATCTTGAACTACGCCACTGATCATGTTAGGCATGTCTTGCTCTGGAGTGCAGATTCGGGCGGCTGAGGGGCGCAGCAGGAGTGTGAGCTTCTTACCGAGGGGCGGGGGATCAGACTGGCAAGCAACCTGGAAAGGGCCAAGCGGCGTTTGGAGAGTGAGCGGATTATGGGAGGTAACGCTGCCTTCGAGCAGATTGCCCAAACCGAAAAAGCGTGCCACCCACAATGAATTGGGATGATTGTAGAGCTCCTCGGGGGTACCGCTTTGGATGATATGTCCGTTGTGAAGTATCAACAAGCGGTCTGCGATGGCGAAAGCTTCATCCTGATCATGGGTTACATAAATTGCCGGGATGCGGGTGCTGTGAAGAATACGGCGCAATTCACGGCTGAGTTGTTCGCGCAGCGCACGATCGAGCGCGCCCAGCGGTTCGTCGAGCATGAGCAGGCGCGGATTAGGCGCTAAAGCGCGTGCCAGGGCAACACGCTGCTGCTCTCCGCCGGAAAGATCGGTTACCCGTCTCTGAGCGAAGTTGAGCATGTCGATGGTCTCAAGTGCTTGATTGGTGCGTGTCCGCACCTCGGCAGTGGGGAGCTTCTGCATGCGCAAGCCGAACGCTACATTTTGTGCGACGGTACGGTGTGGAAAGAGTGCATAATCCTGGAACATCAAGCCAAAGTTGCGTTGGTAGGCTGGTACAGAACGAAGGTCTTTTTCGTCCCAAAGGACAGCCCCCGATTCGGCTTGTTCCAAACCAGCGATGATGCGCAGCAAGGTGCTTTTTCCACTGCCTGAGGGACCCAGGAGACAGACCGTTTCATCTGTATTAACAATGAAGGAAGTACCCTCTAGCAGTGGGCTTTCTTCGTATGTTTTATGAATGTCGTTAACTCGCAGCATTAAAATACCTCTTCTCCAGGCAGACGGATCTTTTCAATTGCCCAGATGCCGGCGGCACAGACCAGCATTAGCAGGGTGGACATTGCCAGGGCTTGACCGTAATTAAGCGCGCCGGGCTGGGAAATGTAACGGTAAATGGCAATTGGGATAGTGGGGTTGTTGGGCGTGGAGAGAAAACTTGACGCCCCGAATTCTCCCAGTGAAATAGTGAAGGCAAATACGATGCTGACCAGCAGGGCGCGCATCAGGATCGGCAAATCAACCTCGCGAAAGACGCGTAGTGGAGAAGCCCCAAGAGCTATGGCTGCCTGGCGGAGGGATTGGGGAATACTGCGCAGTGCTGGCAGCAAACTGCGTACGACAAAGGGGAGCGCGATCAAGCTGTGGGCGATGGGAATGAGCAGAGGAAAGTCTGGTGAGTTCCAGGGGGGGGTATTGAATACAATGATGAAGCCCAAGCCCAATGTGACCGCTGAAGCACCCAGGGGAAGCATGAACAGAGGGTCAATCCAGCGATTGATGGCTGCGTGCTGCTTGAGGGCGTAGGCAACCAGAAGGCCCAATGTAAGTGAAATTAAGATTGTCAGGCTGGCGTAGATGAGTGAATTGTACACGGCCTCGACGGGTGGGACGTAGAAGAGCGAACCACGCCGATTAATAAAAAGCTCTTGGTAATACTGGAGCGTGAATCCGGTTTGGATGACTGAGCGTTCCCCGCGTTCAGGCTCCAGTTTGACCAAGGAGCGCATTGTAAGCGCGGCGAGGGGGGCAGTCATAAGCATCAGCAGCGTCAGCACCAAGGCTACTATCCATAAACAGTGGGTAAGGGTCTTGGGTTTGCGCAGTATAGTCTTTTGGGCTTGCGGCATCACCGGGTTGCTACGGGTTTCGCTGACACGGTTGTAAAGAATTGTGAGCGTGAGCGTGCAGGCTAACTGGATCAGCGAGAGCAGACCTGCGAGGGGTAGATTGAGCATGTGGAAGGCCTGAGTATATATTTCGACTTCGAGTGTTGAAAAACCTGGGCCTACCAACATGAGTACAACACCAAAGCTGGTGAAATCAAAGAGAAAGACCAGTAAGGATGCGGCAAGGATCGCGGGGGAGAGGAGGGGCAGGGTTATTTTACGGAACGCCTGGCTGGGTTTCGCACCCAGCATTTGAGCAGCCTGAACAAGACGATCGTTTTGATTTGCCCAGGCAGATCCGACGATGCGAATGATAATGGCTGTGTTGTAAAAGACGTGCGCGATGAGGATAGCTGCAAAGGTGTTCAGGAATTGGACAGGCGCTTTTTCCAGTCCGAAGAGTCCCATTAAACCAAGATTGATCCAGCCGCGCGGGCCAAGTAGTGCGTTAAATCCAGCAGCCGCAACAACTGTTGGAAGGATGAAGGGCAGGGATGTTGCCAGGCGCAG
>JAUXFJ010000074.1 GCA_030620065.1 Anaerolineaceae bacterium | reverse complement strand
ATATCATCCGGCACATGATGCGTTGAGATCACCAAGGGCATATACACGAGTTTGTAGCGGTCTACCCATTCATTGGCATTCAAAAGCGAGACCTCGCAGCCCGCGCAACCGGAAAGCTGCAAGACCGCGAATTGCGGCAAGCTCTGCTTTTCCTCTTTCATCGGAGACTCCTTATCCACAAAAAAGCCCTTCTTGTCAACAGATTTTGGGTCTTTATCCACAAATTATCAAATCTTTATCCACAATTCTATTGTACTCCATCTACAGATCGTATAACAAAACGGTAGTCACGCAATTGTCCCCGCAATTGGGTCAGTTGATCCATTTTTCTATGCTAAAATTGCGTCTATCCTTTAAAGAAAAGAGTTCAAACAACGATGCAGCAGCCTGAATTAAGTTTTATTGAAGAAATCGCCCGCTCCGCAGGTAATATCCTACGCGAGAATTACGGCAAGCAGATCGAGGTGCAGCATAAAAGCACTGCTGACCTGGTCACTGCCGCTGATAAAGCCTCTGAAAAGTTCCTAATCGAAACCATTCTGACGAAATTTCCCAAGCACGCCATCAATGCCGAAGAAAGCGGTTCACACAGCGGCGAAGCAAACCATCAATGGTTTATTGACCCCCTGGATGGCACGATCAATTTTGCACACGGGGTGCCTTTCTTTTCAGTTTCCGTGGGATATGCTTATGATGGACAGCTTGAGTTGGGTGTGATCTATGACCCTCTGCTGGATGAGTGCTTTACCGCCCAACGCGGTAAAGGTGCCTGGCTGAACAAACACCGGATCCAAGTTTCAAAGACCGGTAAGCTGATCAATTGCTTGCTCGTGACCGGCTTCCGTCATTACTTGCGGGATACACCCCAGAACAACTTCAACAACTTTGCGCGTTTTTCACGCATCACGCAAGGCGTACGCCGCTTAGGTTCCGCCGCGCTTGACCTGGCATATGTCGCTGCGGGGCGACTGGATGGTTTTTGGGAAGTCGCCCTCCACCAGTGGGATGTTGCTGCAGGTGCTTTGTTGGTACAGGAGGCTGGCGGCATCGTTACCAGGATGTACGGCGAGCCGGACTTCATGGCTGAACCAGTGAGCATTCTAGCAGCCAACCCCCACATTTACCCAACAATGCTGGCGATTCTTGAGCAAGAACAAGATAAGCAAGGATAGGCAGTTGCTGCTTTGGAACCGCCCACTTCGGGGCTCATTTCAGCGCATAGAGATTCCCATCAAAGCTCCCGAAATAGACCACCCCATCAGACACCACAGGGGAGGAATATACCCCACCATCGGTCTTGAACCTCCACTGCTCCTGGCCGGTATTTATATCCAGCGCATAGAGATAACCGTCAACGCTCCCAAAATAGACCACCCCGTCGGACACTACAGGCGATGAACCTACAAACCCGCCCGTATGGAACTTCCACTTCTCCTGGCCGTTATTGATGTCTACTGCGTAGAGATACCCATCACTGCTCCCGAAATAGACTACCCCGTCTGACACTGCAGGCGAGGATTCTACCCAATCATTGGTCTTGAACTTCCACTTCTCCTGGCCGGTATCGATGTCTACTGCGTAGAGGTACCCATCGCCGCTCCCGATACAAACCACCCCATCCGACACAGTAGGTGATGAACCCACCTCGCCACCGGTCTCGAACTTCCACTTCTCCTGACCGGTATTGATGTCCAGCGCATAGAGATACCTGTCCCAACTCCCAAAATAGACCACCCCGTCCGATATCGCCGGTGATGAAGATACCGCATCGTCGGACTCAAACTTCCACTTCTCCCGGCCGGTATTGATATCCAGCGCATAGAGATACCCATCCCAGCTCCCAAAATAGACCGCCCCACCCAACACCGCAGGCGAGGACCATACCTGACTATCGGTCTTGAACTTCCACTTCTCTTGGCCAGTATTGATATCTAGCGCGTAGAGATTCCCATCTTTGCTCCCGAAATAAACTACCCCATCCGACATAGCAGGCGATGAATATACCCGATCATCTGTCTTAAACTTCCAGACCAATTCATTAAACTGCTTTGGACCAGGTCCAGCATATACTCCCGTATGTGCGGGATTTGCACGGAACATGGCAATATCAGAAGAAGATGTGGCCGGGATCACTACCTCCTCCAAAGTAGGCGTATGTGTCAATGTGATCATTGTCGTTGTAGGTGCAATATCAGGCGATGGGCTCTGTGATTCAAGTGAACAAGCCGGGCTGCTCAAAACGAGAATATAAACAATGGCCAGTATTGGAAATATTCTTTTCTTCATTTTGTGCCCCTTTCCTGTCCTTTCTTATTGATCGGGTTAATAATCTATCTAATTAAGTTGTTTTTGCTGACCATGTCACTGAGACTGTTTTGACCCTGCCTTGAATACTGTGCATCGCCTTGTATGCCAGCCTTATTTAAGTGCATAAAAATACCCATCATAGCTCCCAAAATAGACCACCCCGTCAGACACTGCAGAGGAGGAAAATATCCCGCCACCTGTCCCGAACTTCCACTGCTCCTGGCCGGTATTGATGTCCAGCGCATAGAGATATCCATCAAAGCTTCCGAAATAAACAACCCCATCCGACACCGCAGGCGAGGAATGTACAAAATCATCAGCCTTGAACTTCCACTTCTCCTGGCCAGTATTGATGTCTAGCGCATAAAGATACCCATCATAGCTCCCTAAAAAGAGTACCCCATCCGATACCGCAGGGGAGGAATATATCACATCATCGGTCTTAAACTTCCACTGCTCCTGGCCGGTATTGGCGTCCAGCGCATAGAGATACCCATCCCAGCTCCCAAAATAGACCACCCCACCCAACACTGCCGGGGAGGAGAACACCCCATCACCGGTCTTGAACTTCCACTGCTCCTGGCCGGTATTGGCGTCCAGCGCATAGAGATGATCATCAAAGCTCCCAAAATAGACCGTCCCATCCGACACCGCAGGGGAGGATTGTACCCCGCCACCGGTCTTGTACTTCCACTTCTCCTGTCCGGTATTGGTGTCCAGCGTATAGAGATAACCATCCATGCTCCCGAAATAGATAACCCCGTCCAAAACCGCAGGCGATGAATATACCCCACCGCCGGTCTTGAACTTCCACTTCTCTTGGCCGGTATTTATATCCAGCGCATAGAGATAACCATCAACGCTCCCGAAATAGACAACCCCGTCCAGCACAGCAGGTGAGGACCTTACCTCGTCATCGGTTTTGATCTTCCATTTCTCTTGGCCGGTATTGATATCCAGCGCATAAAGATACCCATCACCGCTTCCGAAGTATCCCACTCCATCCAATATCGTAGGAGAGGAAAATACGTAATTATTAGTCTGGAACTTCCAGACCAATTCAGCAAACTGCTTTGGCCCAGCACCCGCATACACCCCTGTATGCGCGGGATTTGCACGGAACATGGCAATATCAGAAGGTGATTTTACCGGGCTCACTACCTCAGTTTCCACAGATTCCGCCTCGCGCCCCTGCGTTAAGACAATCTCCAGAACAGCCGTATGTGTCAATGTGATCGTCGCCGCCTTTGTAGGTACGATATCAGGTGACAAGTTCTCTGATGTAAATGAACAAGCCAGGCTGCTCAGTAGGAGAGTATAAACAATCGCTACTATTGGAAATATTCTTTTCTTCATTTTATACCCCTTTCATATCCTTTTTTGTCATAGCCTCCCCCCCACTAACGATAGGTATCTCTTCAATTTTGCTGCCTTGAAAACGCATCCTACAACTATTTTAGTCCCATTATCATGTCTGGACAAGTTAAGTTATAAGCGCTACGACTGTTTTAATAAAGCTCTATGCCGTTATTGAGTTACTTCTTCCACTTCGCTGCTTTGGAAATACACCGCTCCGTCCTGTTACTTTCCCCCATCAAAGCGTCAATTCGGCGATCAACACCTCAAAAGCCACATCCCCCGGCATTCCGCCGGTCTTCATATCCAGGTCGATCTTCAACAGTCGCCTGTAAATTTCTTCCAGCTTCGGCATCGTGAAGCGGCTCGCCTGCGTACTGATCTTCCGGGCAACATAAGGGTGCAAGTTCAAATCATTGCGCACCTGCCCGGCGTCCCCGCCCTCATCAATTATCTCGCGTGCTTCCAGCAGCAATCTGAACTGGCGCGCGATCATGCCAAATAAATCCATGGCATCATTCGTCTCAAGCAAAATCTGCAGTGCTTCCAGCGCCTTGCACCCGTTGCGTTCCCCAATCGCGTCAACAAGGTCAAAAATATTACCCTCCTGGTCCTGTGCTGTGAGCAGGGCAACATCATCTGCCGTTACTGGCTTGGCATAATTGACATAAGTGAGCAGCTTGGTGATCTCCTGCACAGCGCGCTGGGTGTTCGTCCCCACATATTCCGCCAGCCTGGCAGCCGCATCCGCACGAAATTCACCGCCCAATTCCTTCACCTTGCGCTGCACCCAACCTGTCATTTCGCGGCTTGTGGGCAGAGCACAATCTTTTATCCAGGCACGTCCACCTGCGCCTTTTGCCCACTTGATCAGCCAATGGCGCGCAGATAATTTCTCCCAATAGCTTCCATCGCGTTTGGTAACCAGTTTGTCTTCAACTACCAGGACCAGCGCAGTCGTCTGCGGCAGGGAATCGAGTAACTCCAAAAACTTCTTTCTCTCCTCGTTTTTCTTGCCCTCATAGCGCGCCAGAGCATTTTGCAATATCACCAAACGTCGTTCGGTTAGAAAAGGCATGGATAGCGCTGCCGAGCGAATATCCTCAAGGCTGGCTTGTGCCCCATCCAGCGAATTTGTATTCAAGCCTGCCATCTCCGCGTCACCCAGCTCAGCTTTAAATTGGTTAATGAGCGCTCCGGTTTTAGTGCTGTCATCCCCCCGCAGGATGTAGACTATCGGTTTTTCTTCCGCCATATCCTCTCCCGACCTTGTTTGCTAGTGGCGCGTCAAGATGCGATGCAGACTCTTCCCATTAATTTTTTGCGTGGTAACCTGGAAAATCTCCAGGCCACCCGGCTTGGCTGATGTCGTAATCTTTTGTTGCAAGTAAGGTCCTAATGGTTTTGAGAGAAAAAAGGCAAGCACTGCAAGTAAAACTGCTAAAAGCAGCCGGTGCAGTTTCAGGCCTGATTTTTTTCCACTCCCCAGCATGGCTGCCCAGGCAACCATGCCCGCCACCAGCCCTGGGGCCGCCAGGTTAGTGCCGCAATTGGAGTGCACAGCCAAAGCAGCTTCACCATTCCGCAGCCTTTCAAGCCCCTCCATCGCCGCTTCACAAATAGATTGCGTGGGCAGGTCAGCAAACAGCACAAACCCGTGCAGCCCTGAGATGCCCATCATTTCTAAGCCTTGGTGTTTACTTGCCAGCACATGCATCGTGGCATGTTCCAAAGCGTGGTTGCGGCGGATGTGGGAAATGATTGGAAAATCTAAAATATTATTAGACATAAAGGTGTTCCTTGTTAATTAAAAAAACCAGAAAATCACTCAGCGACCAGAGCTGCATTGAGAGCGTCCTTCAAAGAGCGCACTTCAATGATTTTAATACCTGTTGGCCAAGCTGCGGTTGCGCGCAAGCGCCGCGGGACAATGGCGCACTTGAATCCAAGATTTTTCGCTTCCCGCAAACGGCTGTTCATCTGACTGACCATGCGCAACTCACCCGAAAGGCCCACCTCGCCGATCATCACTGTATCTGCACGCACCGGTCTATCTTTAAGCGAGGAGGCGATCGATATCGCCACCGCCAGGTCTGCCGCCGGCTCGGTGATGCGCAGCCCGCTGACTACATTGACAAAGATATCCTGCTCCGAAAGGCGCATCCCGATCCTGCGTGAGAGCACAGCTGTGATCAACAGCAGGCGGTTAAAATCAATGCCATTCGCGGTGCGGCGCGGGTTGCCAAAGTTGGTCTGACTGGTAAGACCCTGGATCTCGACCAATAATGGGCGCGTACCTTCCATCGTTACCGCAATCGCCGATCCAGGTGCATTGGCCATTCGTTCTGCTAAAAACGCCTCAGAAGGGTTGCTCACCTCAATCATGCCCTTCTCCTGCATTTCAAAAACGCCAACTTCTGACGTTGCTCCGAAGCGGTTTTTTACCGAGCGCAGCAGCCGGTATGCCTGGAAACTGTCGCCTTCCAAGTAGAGCACCGTATCCACAATATGCTCCAAAACCCGCGGCCCTGCAATCGTGCCTTGCTTGGTAACATGACCGATCAAAAACACAGCAATCCCGGTTGATTTCGCAAATTCACGCAGCTGCGATGCACATTCCCGCACCTGGGAGATTGAGCCTGCGCTGGATTCCATGTCAGATATAGTAACCGTCTGGATAGAATCCACAACCAGTAAAACTGGTTTGACAGTTTCTACATGCGTCAGGATCACGTCCAAATTGGTTTCGGTAACCAAAAAAAGATTTTCCGGCAAGCTTCCACTTTCACCCTTTTCATTCTTCAAAAGGCGCATAGCGCGCATCTTGATCTGGCGCTCCGATTCCTCGCCGGAAACATAAAGCACATTATGTTCACTTGCCATCTGCATCGTCATCTGCAGTGTCAATGTGGATTTGCCAATCCCAGGGGCTCCACCGATCAATACGATCGAACCGGGCACGATGCCCCCGCCCAGGACGCGCGCAAACTCGGCGTTCGGTATGGCTAATCGATCTTCGTAATCCCCCCCAATCTCACTCAAACGGTGCGGGGTTGAAATGCCACGCAGGCCGCGCACACTGGCACGACCTGACGGTTTTGGCTTACTTTCTACAATCTCCTCAATCATGCTGTCCCATGATTCGCACTGCGGGCAGCGCCCCAGAGCGCGCGGAGAGGTTTTTCCACAAACCTGACAAACGTAACGCGTATGTATTTTCGCCACGGAACCTCTATGTCCCAACCGAAGTCAGGTCGGGTTCTTCTTCAGCTTGTTCAATATCCTGTAGAAGGATAATCTGTTTGACTTTCTCACCCTGTTCGTTCTCAACTTCTTCTACGTCAACCAGAATAGCATCACCTTCTTTGAAGGTGTTCGCCAGCATGGCATCCGAAAGCTGATCTTCAAGCTTCTGCTGGATCACTCTGCGCACTGGACGAGCGCCCATTTCGGGGTCGTAGCCTTCTTCTGCCAGATAGTCCAATGCCGCATCTGTCGCCCGCAACCTTACCTGACGATCCTCGAGCCTCTTAGCTACTTTAGCCAATTCCAGTGACACAATGATGCGGATATCCTCACGGTTGAGTGCCCGGAAGACGATCACCGAATCAAGTCGGTTGATGAATTCCGGTCTGAAGGCTTTCTTTAGCGCCTCGATGAGCTTCTTGCGCATCTCATCATAAGCCAGGCTTTCTTCCTTTTCTTCATCAACATCCAGCGTAAAACCAAACGTCGTTTGACGTTTGATCATTTCCGCACCGATATTGGTGGT
>JAUXFJ010000160.1 GCA_030620065.1 Anaerolineaceae bacterium | reverse complement strand
TTTGAATATAAATGGATATCACCAAGAATTATACGGTTTGGGATTTGGCTGGAGAATCCATACAAAAACCCCATACTAGCGCCGATAAGCGCCCCTAATTTTATATTTTCTAGCCGATCCATCTTTTATTTCCTTATTATCACAAAACAAGGGCTTTGGGTGAAAGTTTTTCACCCAAAGCCCTATTATATCAATATTTGTACTTATCTTGTAATGATCAGCGATGATTGATCGCTGCTTGTGCCGCTGCCAATCTCGCCACTGGCACGCGGAATGGTGAACAGCTTACATAGTTATTGCCCGCCAAATGGCAGAATTCGATAGAACTCGGTTCACCACCATGCTCACCGCAGATACCAACCTCAAGATCAGGGCGCACTTTGCGGCCATCATCAATTGCCATCTGCATTAATTTGCCAACACCATCGCGATCGACCACTTGGAAGGGGTTCTTCGGTAAAATACCGTTTTCGATATAAGTGATCAAGAAATTTCTTTCCGCGTCGTCACGGCTGTAGCCAAAGGTCATTTGAGTCAAATCATTCGTACCAAAGGAGAAGAATTCTGCTACTTCCGCTATCTCGCTCGCAGTGAGTGCTGCACGAGGAATCTCGATCATCGTACCGAACTTGTATTCAAGCGAGACACCCTTTCCAGTCATGACCTTCTTAGCAATCTCCTCGAGAGTGGGTTGTACCAGTTTCAACTCATTGACATGCCCAGTTAGCGGGATCATGATCTCTGGTTTTACGACAACACCCTTATTGGCAGCATCACATGCAGCTTCAAAGATTGCGCGAACCTGCATTTTCATAATATCCGGGTAGACAATTCCAAGCCGGATGCCTCGCAAACCCATCATAGGATTGCTTTCATGCATGGACGATACTGCATTCAACAGCGCTTCTTTTTCTGCTAAGCCTTCGGTTTCGTCCTTCGCCCGCATAGTAGCCACTTCAGTCAGCAGATCTTCCAAGGAAGGTAAGAATTCATGCATTGGCGGATCAATCAAGCGGATGATGACCGGGTAACCGTCCATTGCTTCAAAAAGGCCATAGAAGTCAGAGCTTTGTTGCGGAAGCAGATAATCCAAAGCACCGAAATAAGCTGTCGCGGCGGGAGATTTTTCAATCTTCTCTTTTGCATCTTTGATCTCTTTTTCAAGTTCCACTTTATCACCATCGTTCAATGTTCGCCCTTCAAGCCTTCCAGCCTTAAGTGCATTCTCAAGTCCATCAAGTCTGTTCAACATTGACTGTGTTTCTTCAGCATGAAGGATCATCTCCTGCACATACGGCAGCCGCTCTTCTTCAAAGAACATATGCTCGGTGCGGCATAACCCAATACCTTTGGCACCATATGCGCGAGCGCGCTTTGCGTCCTTCGGATAATCCGCATTTGCCCAAACCTGCATACGAGCAATATCATCCGCCCATTCTAACAAGGTCATTAACTCAGTTTGCTCTTCAACATTGGGAGCAGTCAGCTCCAGTTTGCCTAAAAATGCTTCACCGGTACCGCCATCAAGAGAGATCCATTCACCTTCCTTGACAACCTTACCATTAGCCTCCGCCTGGCGTTTCACCAGGTCGATCTTCAACATTGAAGCTCCGACTACACAAGGGACACCGAACTGACGTGCAACAACTGCTGCATGCGATGTAGCTCCACCTTCACTGGTCAGAATACCTTTGGATGCCAGCATACCATGTACGTCATCAGGCTTGGTGAATGGGCGTATCATTAGCACATCCTGCTTTTCTTCCTTCGCCATCTTTTCAGCTGTATCGGCATCAAAATAAATCTGGCCTACAGCGGCGCCAGGAGAAGCATTCACCCCGCTGGCAAATAACCTGCCCTCCTTGCGAGCAGCATCCATAGTGCTGATATCAAATTGAGGGTGCAGCATCTGATTCACTTGTTCAGGATCAACTCGCATTATGGCTTCTTCTTTTGTAATCGTACCGCTATTGGCCATATCTACTGCAATTTTGATGGCAGCTTTGGCAGTGCGTTTACCATTACGTGTTTGCAGCATCCATAACTGGCCACGCTCGATAGTGAATTCCACATCTTGCATTTCCCGGTAATGAGTTTCCAGCTTTGCAGCAATATCCATAAATTGAGCATAAGCCTGAGGAAGTTCATCCTTCAAATTTGCAATCGGTTTTGTATTGCGAATACCAGCAACAACATCCTCACCCTGAGCATTGAGTAAGTACTCTCCGAACATCTTTGATTCACCAGTCTGCGGGTCACGTGTAAAAGCAACGCCTGTACCAGAATCGTCACCCATATTACCAAAAACCATCGTAACGATGTTCACGGCTGTCCCTATATCATCAGGAATATCCGCTCGGCGTCGGTAATCGATGGCTCGTTTTGCATTCCATGAATTGAAAACAGCTTTCGTAGCTAATTCAAGTTGGGAAATCGGATCTTGTGGAAAATCAAATCCCTTTTCTTTCTTAACCACAGCCTTGTACTGCTCAGTCAGTGCCTTAAGGTCTTCAGTGTTTAGCTCGGTATCGTTTTTAACACCCTTTTGCTTCTTAAAGTTATCCAAAATTTCTTCGAATTTCGTATCACTTATTTCCAGCACAACTGATCCAAACATCTGGATAAGACGGCGGTATGAATCATAAACAAAACGTTCATTCCCTGTCAATGTCACCATACCCTTAACGGTTTCATCGTTCAAACCGATGTTGAGCACAGTATCCATCATGCCAGGCATGGAGAATTTCGCCCCTGAGCGGCATGAAACGAGTAAAGGATTCTTGGGGTCGCCGAACTTCTTCCCAGATTGCTCTTCGACAACCTTCAAAGCTTTCATAGCCTGGTCCCACATTCCTTCAGGGAAAGTCTGTTCATCTTGATAAGCAATACATGCTTCAGTTGTCATTGTAAAACCTGGAGGAACCGGAACACCAATGCGCTCCATTTCTGCAAGATTCGCGCCCTTTCCACCTAACAGACCACGTGCTCCGTCCCAACTACCAGCATATTTTTCTGCCTGTTCAACCTCATTAAACAAGTAAACCCACTTCTTTTCTGACATACTTCCTCCTAAATTTAATAACAAATATTCATTTAACGCGAAAACGCGATAGATTATGTTTCCAAACGCTAAATTTTACCATGAAGCCTTATATTTACTTAGAATCTAACCTAAGAAATTCGTTAATCCCCTTGGCGGAAAATTTGTGAGCATATTTTTCTTTGACCTTTAGCAAACTGGTTCCCTTACTTGCAATTAACCCGAAAGAATCCAACTATAATTACATAAATTTGAGATTGCGATCACATATATTTATGAGCTGATTATGACAACACCTGAAATTAAAAATTTTCTCTGGGCCGATTCAAGAATATAGAAGGATCAAGAATGTCCCCGATATCGGATCTTATGGAATTCCCATTTGAGACGAGATCACACTCGAGATATCTGTATGAAAACCAAACACATTTTCATCATTTTTGTAACTCTCTCTTTAGTCTCTTGCCAATTAGACACTGTTCAAGCACCTACTTTAGAAACCGTAGAAACGAAAAGCGCCCAACCCATTAATTCCACATCAACAGCTTCACCTACACCTCAAATAATGCCGCCAATTCTTTCCGAAACGCCATATTTACTCTTTAAGGTCCCAACAAGTCAAACAAACCCTTTAATGCTGCTCGAATTATCAACACTTTCCCTATTCCCCCTAAATCTTCCTGAAGGAACTGAGATCAATAATTTGAAGGATAGCATTTCTCCTGACACATCCAAGCTGATCCTCAGGATGACTATAAGAGACGAAACTGAAAACGAAGTTTTACTGATCTACGATCTTATTGAAAACAGGATCATCGCCAAGCTGCCCATAACCAATACAACCTCTCCGAATTTTATAGAAATGTTTAAAGAGCAGCCTATCACATTCCAGGAACAAATGCAAAACCAAAACTTGGGATATTGGAATCTGGAAGAAGGCTTTTTGAACAGCCTGGGGAAATTCTGGTGGTCGCTGGATTCTAAAACCTTATATTTTACTGCTCAAGGCGATGATGGCTACACAAATCTCCTTCAATATGATCTCATCAAAGGGGAAACTACTCAACTTGAGAGTGAGCCATTTTTCATCGCTTCACTTCAGCAATCGCCCTATCGAGACCAACTCCTGGTCACAAAATCACCTGACCCTCTATTACCAAATCCACCATTTAAATCAATTTATCTTATAAACACCCAACTAAATAGCAATAAGATTATCTTGCCTTCATCCACCCCGGAAATATCCTGGCATTTTGAATGGATTAACGCAGCGGAATTATTGGTCACATCGTACAACACAGCACAATTTGCTTATCGCAGTATTTATCTATATGATATTTCCACTGCTGCCTGGAAATTGATCACTGATAGTCCATTTACGAATTACGCCTACTCAAACGGTGTCATTCACATCCTTCGTAATGATGATCCGCAGAACCCGGAA
>JAUXFJ010000093.1 GCA_030620065.1 Anaerolineaceae bacterium | reverse complement strand
TTAGGTGGAAACGTTGCCCACGCCCTCCCCGCGGCCGATGGAACGATCGCTCTGATGGTGCTTAATGCCAGGGTAGAAATCGCCACGTTGAAAGACAGGCGATTGCTTGCCCTGGCTGATTTGTTTATAGGTCCCGGCCAATCCTCTTTAGATCCCCAAAAAGAATTATTGGTTGGTTTTTATATCCCTAAAAAAGAAGGAAAACAGGGGTCTGCATTTAAACGTATCATGCGCCCTCAAGGCGTGGCAATTGCAATATTAAATTGTGCGATCTGGCTGTATCAAGAAGAGCAGGTCATTAAAGATATTCGGATCTCGATTGGGCCATCCGGTCCCGTTCCAAAGCGATTGCTTGGAGTGGAAAACGCATTGCGAGGAAAGAACCCTGGCAAAGCAGAAGTTGAGGAGGCTCACAAAATCTTATTGGCACAAACCAGTTTCCGTACCAGCCGCCATCGGGCTACCCAGGCTTATCGCCAGGAGATGGCGAGGGTGCTGTTACAGGAAACCCTTCAGCTTGCATGGGAAAGAGCAGGTTCATAGGAGCATATCATGGGTGAAAACAATCTTCTTTCCCTGAATATTAACAACAAGCAAGTGTCGGTTGAGGTTACCCCAGGGCAATCATTGGCAGATCTATTGAGAGAGACCCTGGGCCTTACCGGCACAAAAATCGGCTGCAATGAAAACGAATGTGGCGTTTGCACAGTGATCGTAGATGGAGAGCCAATCCTGTCATGTAATTATCCCGCCGTTCGTGCTCAAGGAAAAAGCGTTCTAACTATTGAAGGCTTATCAGAACCCCCAAAGAATGGGACGGACCCACAATTGCATCCTATACAAGAAGCATTTGTGCGGTATGGGGCTGTGCAATGTGGCTTTTGTTCTCCTGGGCAGATCATGATGGCCTATGCTTTAATCCAGCGCAGTCCTGATCCAAGCTCAGAAGAAATCCGTCATCATTTCAAAGATACCCTTTGTCGATGCGGGGGTTACCCAACGATCGTACGGGCAGTTAAGGCTGCTGCCTTCGCCATGCGGACCGGAAAGCCCCTCCCGCCCCCGGAGGTCACTTTATCCAGCGAACCTTTGAATGTGATTGGGAATGTGCACATCCGGCCAGATTCTATTCGAAAGGTCACGGGGGAAGCCAAATTCACTGATGACCTGAAGTTCAGCGGGATGCTGCATGCTGCTGTGAAGCGGTCTCTGATCCCGCATGGGTTTCTAAAACAATTGGATGTAGAAAAAGCAAAAGAGTTGGAAGGGGTTGTGGCTGTACTGACGGCCAAAGATATTCCAGGGCAATCTACTCATGGGCTTATTATTCACGATTGGCCTTCAATGATCGATATTGACGAACGGGTGCGCTACGTAGGTGATGCCGTTGCAATTATTGCGGCAGAGACTTACGAAATCGCTCAAAAGGCTCTGGATTTAATCAAGGCAGAATACGAGCTATTAGACCCAATCACCGATCCAGTCCAAGCCCGTAACCCCGATGTTCCTCATCTTCACGAAAACGGCAATTTGCTTAAACATATTAAGGTGCGTAAGGGGAATATGGATGCCGGCTTTGCAGCGGCAGATGTGATTCTTGAACATACTTACCACACCGCCACCACTGACCATGCCTTCCTAGAACCTGAATGCACCATCGCCCGGCCCACACCGGACAACCGCATGGAGATCTATGTCGGTTCCCAAATCCCTTACGCTGATCGCGATCAAGTGGCATTAGCGCTCGGGTGGGAAGAAAAACGCGTGCGGGTAATCGGACAACTGGTGGGAGGCGGGTTTGGCGGAAAGGAAGATATTGCCGGGCAAATCCACGCTGCCCTCCTCGCCAATGCTACCAATAAACCGGTAAAACTGCTTTATGACCGCCATGAGAGTTTGATCGCTCATCCAAAACGACATGCAACCCAAATAAGAGTTAAGATGGGAGCCAAGAATGATGGCACACTGACCGCTGTGGAAACTGAACTCTACGGTGACACAGGCGCCTCTGCCTCATTAGGGGAAAAGGTCATGACCCGGGCAACTACCCATTCTTCTGGTCCTTATGAAGTCCCAAATGTGTGCGCAGATTGCTACGCGATGTATACCAACAATCCTCCTGCGGGGGCATTCCGTGGTTTTGGGGTGACTCAATCCGCTTTTGCGGTTGAAAGTATGATGGACACCCTGGCCGAGACCTTGAAGCTCAACCCGGTTGATATTCGCCGTAAAAATGCCTTTAAAGTAGGTAGTGTTACGAATACCGGTCAAATCCTGACAGACAGTGTGGGGTTGATTGAATGTATTGACCGGACTTTCGCCGAGATACAGAAACTGTCTGCCGGCGATCCTTTTAAACCCCAGCCATTGGCAAATTCCCCCCACATCCTGAAATCGTGGGGTTTGGCAGTGGCGTACAAAAATACCGGGTTAGGTGGAGGCGCGCCAGATAAAGCTGGCGCAGAAGTTGAGCTTTTTGAGAATGGGCACTTAGAAGTACGCACCTCTTCCGCTGAACTCGGACAGGGCTTGGTAACAGTCCTGCAAATGATCATTGCAGAAGAATTCAAGGTGCCGATTGAACGGGTCAATGTATTGTTGATGGACACAGACCTCACGCCAGATGGCGGCCCCACCACAGCATCCCGCCAATCCTATGTAACCGGCAATGCAGCTCGTTTGGCAGCCCAATCTTTGCGAGAAACAATTAGCAAAACTTTAGCAGACAGATTCAATACTCCCCCCGATCAAATTTCATTTATTGATGGCCTGGTTCAGATCGGCAATCAACAAATCCAGTTGAGTGAAGTTGTTCAAATAATGAAACAGGAAGGGTGTGAACCGTTCGTCCTGTATGAGTATTGGGCACCTGAGACCAAACCGCTCGGACAAGGCGGAAACATGCATTTTGCCTTCTCTTTTGCTACCCAGGCTGCCGAAGTGGCTGTCAATACCCACACAGGTGAAGATAGAATACTACGTGTGATTGCAGCAACGGACGTGGGCAAGGCATTGAACCCATTAGGCCTGCGCGGCCAAATCGAGGGCGGGGTCATGATGGCAATTGGGAATGCCCTTACCGAAGAATTTATTATGGAAGATGGTTACGTTTTCACTGATCATCTTGCCCGCTACAGGATACCTTCGATTGCACACATGCCTGAGATCATCCCTATTGTTGTAGAGGATCCCACCGCCGAAGGTCCCTATGGGGCAAAGGGGGTTGGGGAGATCATCAGTATCCCCACCACACCAGCGATCACAAATGCGATCTATAACGCTGTTGGCATCAGAATTGATAAGCTTCCAATTGATCAGGAAAAGATATTATTGGCAATAAAACAAAAATAATTATTGATAATATTTCGTAACATTATAATAGATAATATTATAAGGAAGGTCAATCAATGAAAAAGCGGCTTCAATCACAGTCGGTATCAAAGCTGGTTGATGCATTGTTGCCGATCTTTGCTACCCTGGCAGCGTTAGCAATTGGCGCCCTGATGTTGATTATACTGGGTGCAAACCCATTTGAAGCTTATGGCGCTCTCATTGAAGGCGCCTTCGGCAGCGGGAACGCTCTGGCAGATACTATCGTCAAAGCAACCCCATTATTGTTAGTTGGTCTGGGAATCTGTATTTCTTTCCGGGGCAATGTGATCAATATCGGGGGTGAAGGCCAAATGATTGTTGGAGCCCTGGCTGCTACCGCCCTTGGATTGGCTTTCCCAGAATGGCCGGGGCTTTTGCTGGTCCCCCTGGCAATGCTGGCAGGTTTTTTAGGCGGGGCGATTTGGGGGGGAATCCCCGGAGCACTTAAAGCCTATTTTAACGTGAATGAAATCCTGAGCACCATAATGATGAACGCGATTGCGGTTCAGTTGATGAATTTCATGCTCAAAGGTCCGATGATGGATCCGGTGCAGGCATCCAAGGCATCCAGAATCCCGCAGACTGCCCGACTAGCCAAGGCATTTGATTTGCCACGATTAATACCAACACGCCTACATCTTGGCACCGTAATCGCAGTTGTTTTAGCAATTTTAGTTTATATCTTGCTCTGGCGAACTACGACTGGCTACCGGATCCGAGCTGTGGGTCAGAACCCGCATGCTTCTCGCTACGCAGGGATTGATGTTAAGAGACAAATCGTATTAGCCTTATTCCTAAGTGGTGCTTTTGCCGGATTAGCTGGCGCTATTCAAGTGTTTGGTGTAAATCATCGCATGATCACTGACGGTTCAGCCACAGGGTTTACGGGAAGCGCGGGGTTCAATGGAATTGTAGCAGCGCTGTTTGGGCAATTACACCCGCTGGGCACAATCCCGGCTGCATTCTTATTTGGTGCTTTGCTGGTAGGGGCGAATAAATTACAACGAGCTGTGCAAGTTCCATCCGCGTTAATCACTGTACTTAATGGCCTTGTAGTTGTTTTTGTAGTCAGCAGCGAGATTTGGCGTCGCCACCGAGAACAAAAACGCCTAACAGACGCAATGATGGAGCAGGGAGAAGGTAAACCGCCCCCAGGCATCAAAGAAACAGCAGAAGCGGAGGCTGAGCCATGATTGAACAACTGCTCACTAAAGCAGTTCTGGTCGGCATTTTAACTTCAGGAATACGCCTGGCTACACCATATTTATATGCCGCAATTGGAGAAACTTTTAGCCAACGAAGTGGTGTATTAAATCTCGGTGTAGAAGGACAAATGTTGTTGGGTGCTTTTGCAGCCTTCTATGTTTCACTCACTACTGGCAACTTGTGGTTGGGTATGCTGGCGGCTATTGTTACTGGTTTGGTGATGGGGCTTGCGATGGCTTTTGTCAGCATCACGTTACAGGCCAAACAAGGAATTAGCGGGATCGGGTTTTATTTGTTTGGTTTGGGGTTAAGCGATTTGCTCTTCCAAAAATTAATGGGAACAGTAGAAACGGTTAGCGGTTTTCGACCTATATACATACCAGGACTGAGTGATATTCCAATCATTGGAGAGATTTTCTTCAACCAAAACATTCTTGTATATGGCGCGTATTTCTTGATCTTCGTAGCATGGTTTATTCTAAATAAAACCACCTTAGGATTAAAAATTAAAGCAGTCGGCGAGTCTCCCCAAGCAGCTGATTCTCTTGGCGTAAGCGTCAGTAAAGTACGCTACTTTACAGTTACGCTGGGTGGGGTCATGTCAGCAATTGCTGGCGCTTCATTATCCATTGCCCTGCTGAATGTGTTCCAGCAAAACATGACCAGTGGCTTGGGATTTATCGCTGTAGCTTTAGTTTATTTTGGAGGATGGCGTCCATGGAAGGTGATGATCGGTGCTTTATTGTTTTCAATGGTGAACTCGCTACAGCTTTGGGTGCAAGTTTTGAATATTCCGATTCCTTCTGACTTTGCAGTCATGATGCCGTATGTATTAACCATTTTTGTGCTGACTGTGACTGTACAACGTGTGCGCCCACCATCAGCCTTAACCAAACCATTTGAAAGAGGTCATTAGCAACTTTAAGGAGGTGAAACACAAGCAGATAAAAAACATAGTAAATTACCATAAACAACAAGTTTTTTAATAGGAAAGGAAAAAAGATGAAAAAGTTACAAAAAAACATAATTATATTGTTGCTCTTAGCTATGCTCTTAACTGCCTGCGGTGGTGCCGAAGAACCAGAAGTTGTTGAACCAGCTGAACTCTTCCGCGTGGCTGTTATCATGCCCAGCGCCATCACCGACCTGGCCTTTAGCCAAAGCATGTATGATGCCCTGATTGCTATTCAGACAGAACGCGGGGCGGAACATTTCGAGATCGTATACTCGGAAGGCATGTTTATGGTTGATGATGCAGCTGCCGCTATCCGCGACTACGCCAGCCAAGGATTTGACCTGGTCATCGCTCACGGCTCGCAGTACGGCAGTTCATTGCAGGAAATCGCTCCGGATTTCCCAGAGACCAGCTTTGCCTGGGGTACAACGATAGACACATTTGGCTTGTCCAATGTGTTTGCCTATGAAGCGCGCTCAGAGGAAGGCGGTTATGTAAGTGGCGTTATGGCCGCCCTCCTGTCCGATAGCGGTGTCATTGGCGTTGTTGGACCGATCGAAACCGGGGATGCCAAACTGTATGTGGATGGCTTTGCAGCAGGTGTTGCCGCAACCAATGCGGATGCCCAAGTGAACACCAACTGGATCGGCTCTTTCTCCGATGTAGCTTTGGCTTCGGAGGCTGCCCAGACCCATATTGGAGCTGGTGCAGATGTGTTAACCGGTACAGCACAAATGGTTGTCGGCGCAATCGGTGTCGCTGAAGAAAATGGGGCGCTGTGGTTTGGTACTCAATCCAGCCAATCCTCGTTAGCTCCCAGCATTGTTGTAGCCAATCAGGTTTATCACTGGGAAGTCGT
>JAUXFJ010000040.1 GCA_030620065.1 Anaerolineaceae bacterium | reverse complement strand
TATTAAAAGCTTACTTCAATGCAAGTGAACTCCTAAGCACGATCATGATGAACGCCATTGCAGTGCAATTGATGAACTTCCTGCTCAGCGGCCCAATGATTGATCCAGTGCAAGCGTCCAAAGCGTCTAAAATCCCACAGACTGCACGGCTAGCGAAAACATTTGACCTGCCGCGTTTAGTGCCCACGCGTTTGCATCTTGGCGCTTTGATCGCTGCTGTTTTGGCTGTTTTGGTGTACATCTTGCTCTGGCGAACAACGCTTGGCTACCGCATCCGGGCTGTGGGTCAGAATCCACATGCTTCTCGCTATGCGGGTATTAATGTCAAGAAACAAATTGTTTTGGCCTTATTTCTCAGTGGAGCTTTTGCCGGCTTAGCTGGCGCTATTCAAGTGTTCGGTGTAAATCATCGGATGATCACCGATGGTTCAGCTACTGGTTTTACCGGCAGCGCCGGGTTCAATGGAATCGTGGCTGCTCTCTTTGGACAACTACATCCCCTGGGTACAATCCCAGCATCATTCTTGTTTGGTGCATTATTAGTGGGAGCAAATAAATTACAGCGGGCGGTGCAGGTTCCTTCTGCACTGATCACAACGCTGAACGGTCTGGTAGTTATTTTTGTGGTCAGCAGTGATATCTGGCGCCGCCGCAGAGAACAAAAACGCCTGACAGAAGCAACGATAGATAGAAAGAAAGAAGGACCACCCCCAGACAAACCCCTCAAAAAGACAGCAGAAGTGGAGACTGATCCATGATCGAACAACTTTTCACCAAAGCAGTGCTGGTTGGGATATTATCCTCAGGAATACGCCTTGCTACACCATATTTATATGCCTCCATCGGAGAAACTTTTAGCCAACGTAGTGGTGTATTAAATCTGGGTGTAGAGGGGCAAATGTTGTTAGGAGCTTTTGCGGCCTTCTACGTCGCATTTTCTACAGGAAATTTATGGTTGGGTATGTTGGCGGCAATCATTACGGGTTTGCTAATGGGGCTTGCAATGGCTTTTGTCAGCATCAATTTACAAGCTGTACAAGGGATCAGCGGGATTGGATTTTATTTGTTCGGTTTGGGGATGAGCGATCTGCTTTTCCAGAAATTACTGGGAACAGTTGAAACAGTGAGCGGTTTCAGACCTGTTTACATACCATGGTTGAGCGATATTCCGATTATTGGAGAGATTTTCTTCAATCAAAATATTCTGGTATATGGCGCATATTTCCTGGTTTTCGCAGCATGGTTTGTGCTAAACAAAACTACCTTGGGACTTAAAATCAAGGCTGTTGGCGAATCTCCCCAGGCAGCTGATTCGCTTGGTGTAAGTGTGAGGAAAGTACGATACTTTGCCGTTGGTTTGGGTGGGATCATGTCCGGGATTGCAGGTGCTTCATTGTCCATTGCCCTGCTGAACGTATTTCAACAAAACATGACCAGCGGGCTGGGATTTATTGCCATTGCTTTGGTATATTTTGGCGGCTGGCGTCCTTTTGCCGTGATGGGCGGCGCTTTATTGTTTTCAATGGTTAACTCGCTGCAACTTTGGGTGCAAGTTTTGAATATCCCCATCCCTTCCAATTTTGCAGTGATGATGCCTTATGTGTTAACAATTTTTGCATTGATTTTTTCTGTACAGCGCGTTCGACCACCCTCGGCTTTATCAAAACCATTTGAACGAGGTCATTAGAATCTTTTATAAGAGGAGGTGAGAACCTGATTAGAAAAAACCTTATCGCTCAAATTCACACGTAAATTAAGACCTATTGATAGGAAAGGAAATGATGAAAAAGTTAAAAATCACCCTGATTATGTTGTTGCTAGTTGCTTTGCTCTTGGCCGCCTGTGGTGGCAAAGAAGCCGAAGTTGTTGAAGTAGTTGAAGAAGCTGAGCCATTCCGGGTAGCAGTTGTTATGCCCAGCGCCATCACTGACCTGGCTTTCAGCCAAAGCATGTATGATGCTCTCGTTGCTATCCAAGAAGAACGAGGAGCTGATAATTTCGAGATTGTGTACTCGGAAGGCATGTTTGTAGTGGATGATGCAGCAGCTGCCATTCGTGACTATGCCAGCCAGGGATTTAACCTGGTCATTGCTCACGGCTCGCAATACGGCAGTTCGTTGCAGGAAATCGCTCCAGATTTTCTGGAGACCAGTTTTGCCTGGGGCACCACGGTAGATACTTTTGGTATGCCCAACGTATTTGCCTATGAAGCGAAATCAGAAGAAGGCGGTTATGTAAATGGTGTAATGGCTGCCATGCTATCTGATAGCGGAGTCCTCGGGGTTGTTGGACCGATCGAAACTGGAGATGCCAAATTATATGTGGATGGCTTTGCAGTAGGTGCTGCCGCAGCCAATACGGATGTCCAGGTAAACACAAATTGGATCGGCTCATTCTCTGATGTAGCTTTAGCTTCTGAGGCTGCGCAGACCCATATTGGTGCTGGCGCAGATGTGTTAACTGGTACCGCGCAAATGGTAGTTGGCGCGATCGGCGTCGCTGAAGAAAATAGTGCACTGTGGTTTGGCACCCAATCCAGCCAAACCTCATTGGCTCCCAGTATTGTTGTTGCCAACCAGGTGTATCACTGGGAAGTCGTTCTCAAACAAATGATCGAATTAATTGAGGGCGGCACATATGGCGGCCAATATTACGAAATCACACTCGTAAACGGCGGTCTCGAAATTGAATTTAATGCTGACTATGCACTACCAGATGATGTCAAAGCCGCTGCTGAAGCAGCCATCGATGGCATTGTCGATGGCTCAATCACTGTTTTCCCATAAATATTTAATCACTTAGGGGGGCAGATTATACTGCCCCCCCAGCAATCATTTTTTTATAATTAGCTGCATCAAATGGGTCCAAGGATGTAATCAAACATGGCAGAAAAACAATTTTTACCCAGCGGACACAGGAAAATCTCCCGGCTTGAAATGATCAATATCACCAAGCGTTTTCCGGGTGTGATCGCAAACGACAAGATTAATTTTGACGTGCATGCGGGCGAGGTACATGCGCTACTTGGAGAAAACGGGGCTGGGAAGAGCACCTTGATGAAAATACTGTATGGTTTGTATCAACCTGATGAGGGGCAGATAATACTTGATGGTGAACAAGTAAAGATTGAATCACCAGTTGATTCGATTAACCTGGGAATTGGAATGATCCATCAGCACTTTATGCTGGTTGAATCATTAACCGTTACAGAAAACGTTGCCCTGGGATTGCCCTCTTCCAGAGGACTGCTCACTGATTTAGACAAAGTCTCTGCCCGCATTCTGGAATTGGCTGAGATATATCGTTTGCAGGTTGACCCTGATGCGTATGTATGGCAGCTCGCGGTGGGTCAGCAGCAGCGCGTTGAAATTATCAAAGCATTATACCGAGGGGCAGCATTATTGATCTTGGATGAACCTACAGCTGTACTCACACCCCAAGAGGTGGATGGATTCTTCGTTACCATGCGCCAAATGATCGATGATGGGCACGCCTTGATCTTCATTTCTCATAAACTTCATGAAGTGCTTGATATTTGCCATCGCGTTTCTGTGCTCCGAGACGGCCACATGATAGGTACGATTCCATCACGTAAAGCAACAAAAGGGAAACTCGCAAAGATGATGGTTGGTCGTGAAGTGGGATTGAAAAAAGAGCGAGTAGCGATTGACCCAATTGAAACGCGTCTTGTGCTTAAAGATATTTGCGCTCAAAGCGATCGGGATACAACGGCCTTGAAAGATGTGAATCTGGAAGTCTATGCTGGGGAGATTTTGGGCGTGGCTGGTGTGTCTGGAAACGGGCAAAAAGAATTAGCCGAGGTGATCAATGGACTACGGCCTACTACGAAAGGGCAGATTCTGTTAGAAGGAGAAGATGTTACTGGTAAAAGCCCAAAAGAATTGATGGAAAAAAGCCTGTCATATATACCTGAAGAGCGCATGCGGGATGGCGTGATCAAAGAATTCACTGTGGCGGAAAATCTCGTCTTACGCGAATACAATCAGTCACCATACGCCAATAAAGGATACCTTAATCTAAAGGCAATCTCGACTCATTCTGACACCATGATCGAAATTTTTAATATTAAAACCCCCTCTCGAGAAACCACCGTTAAAAAATTATCTGGGAGAAATATCCAAAAATTGGTTCTGGCAAGAGAGCTATTTCGAAAACCACGCACACTGATCGCAGCTCAACCTTCACGCGGTTTAGATATTGGCGCAACAGAATACGTTCATTTGCGGTTATTAGAGCAGAGGGAAGAAGGAACCGCAACCCTGTTGATTTCTGAAGATCTTGACGAAATAATGGCATTGTCAGATCGAATTGCGGTGATTTTTGAGGGTGAGATCATGGATGTGATAGACAGAAAAAAAGCAACTCCAGAGAAGATTGGACTCTTAATGGCAGGTGTAAAGAGCTAAGAACTGATCTGCCTTGTTTTTTTATATGTGGGATGAGATTTCACACACAGGAGAAGAAAATAACCAGCGGCCATTTCTTTATTTGGTTTTGATAATTTAACAAGACTCCAACTTTTATGAAAAAAATAATAATTGAAGTGTATGGTTGTTTCATATATACTTTTAATGGGATAGATGCAGTGATTGGACAGATGGTTTAAGGAGAAAAAATACCAACCAAACGAATTAGATTATTGATCCTTGCTTTTTATACTCTGACAATTTCCCTCTCCTGTTTGGTTGACAGCATGCTATGCAGCATGACGGGCGGGACAATGGTGTGGGAAGGTTACCACCACGGCCAACCATATAACTCAACTGACAGAGGCGAAAAGGTTTGCGACCCAAATGTCGATAAGCAGAAATATGAGAACTGGTTAAATCCAGGTGAAGCAAATACTCAAAATGATGGGGATTCAAGTGGTGGGGAACAGTCAAGCGAAGTAAATCCGCCAGATCCTCAGCCGGCTGCCAGCCAGCACGCGCCTGTTGAAGAAAGTAGAACCTGCTGAATGCTGCGCACCCCAGTCTCTTTACCTGTCTATCAGTGAGTCAGAGATCAAAGATACTGAAAACGAAAAACGCCGCAGCTATCGGATCACGTACACAAATACAGGAGATGAGTATGTCTGGGTGTTCTTGAAAAGACGGCAAAAAGGTGTGGATACAGAGATTGAGGAATTTTGGGGGAAATACGTTGGCTTAAAACCCGGAGATAGTAGGGATTTGGGTTATTACACTCTGGTATATAAGCACTCGGGAAGTTCGTGGGTTGATGTGGTCATAAAGGTCCGCCCCAATCACCGCTTCGGAGGTGTGTAAAAACAATTTTCGGAACGATATGGCCCCTAGAGAAGAAATATCCTATTCGATTAATGTCCCCTGCGAGTAGTTTAAACCCTAATAATTCGCTGCAGTCATCACCACTAACAGATTCTAAAGGATATCCAGAAAGATGTATTTAATAAAAAACCTAAATCAGGTTTATGGTCTCAAGACCTAAGTGAACCACTGGTTTTTTATGGACACCACAAGTGGCAGTGATATATCTTCCTTAAAATCAGATCACAATTTCTTACTTATCGCTGCTTCAGTGAAATAAGATGTCAATTCATGTAGTTTCACTTCAACAGCATATAGAAACCCACAAACACTGATAACAAATAGGTTTTTAGGCAACCTCTCCATGATCGCTTTTCAAGAACCTTTCACGATCGAGGGAGAGATAAAGAGATGCACCATATCAAACACGTTCAAATAAACTTCTTGTAAATTTCGATACCGTTCAATTGCATATGGTGCAAAAATAATTTATGTATCAGGTCAGCAGGATGGGGTTCCACAGGAGAATCTTTCGAAACCTCAACCATCACATCATATGTGCTTACACACACTTCCGGAATGATCACTCTTCGCTCAATATTAACCGCATTGGCCGCTGTTCGCAGGTGCATGGCTGTCTGGTAGATACATAAATCCGTACAGTCACCCACTACGATAAAGGTAGTAATTTCGGGATGTTCCTCCAACCAGCGGTCAAATCCCGTGTTCTGCGCCGGGTTGATTGAATTCTTTTTAATGACTTTCATTTCGTCATAGAATAGCAGGGATTTAATCTCATCCACGGTTTCGGATTCTACTGTTCCGCAGATTGAATGCTCTCCAAATGCATCGAACTCTTTCGCATTTGGTGTATGGCAGTCCTGCAGCAGAACAATCTTTTTCAACCCCTTTTCCCATGCCAGCATGAACAGATTAACAATTGGATTAATGATGGCAGCCACTCGTTCACTGGCAAGGTTGCCAGTGCAGCAGAAAGCGTTAGTCACATCCACGCAAACGATGGCGGCTCTTACCGGGTTATCCATCAGGATATCTATGGGCAATCCCTTAAGATTTGAAAAGAACCCATCTAGAAAATCCAGATAACTCTCAACTTGTTTATTCATATCCAAATCCTTTTTTTGTTATTGTAATATTCTTTCTGTAAATTCAAAAAATAGTATGTCACCGTTTTCTTTCAACCAGCCTGTGGTATTCTTAATAAATCACTGTTGCACTTGATACTTGAATCCAAGATAGATATTAATAAGTTTTTTACCAGAAATACCCGGAGGTATAGTGTGAAGAAGCAAGTTTTCATTTTAGGATTAAGTCTCTTGTTGGTATTCAGCATCGCCGCATGCAACGGGAGTATCCAGCTGGAAATACCCACAAATGATTCAGCGAGTGAATCTGAGCAAATACTCCCAGAAAGCACTGGTAGGGAAGGGACTCTCGAATTAACCAGCTTGATGTCACTGCAAGATGCCTACATCAGTATTTATGAAAACGTGCTGCCTTCAGTTGTCAGCATCTCAGTCACCAAAACCGTAATCGGTTTAGGTTTTGAATATCCGGAAATCCCTTTCGATTATGATTTTAATGCTCCCTCAGATGACGAGCCATTTGAATACAAAGAAAGCACAGCGGGCTCGGGTTTCGTATGGGACACTGACGGACATATCATCACAAACAACCATGTCATTGAAAGTGGCGAAGTGATCCGTGTTAGTTTTGCTGACGGCCGCAGCGTACTTGCAGAATTGGTGGGCGCTGACGCGGCCAGTGACCTGGCAGTATTAAAGGTTGACCTGCCAGCGAACAGTTTAGTACCAATTTCCATCAGCGATTCCACAAAAGTTAAGGTGGGTCAGATCGCAGTTGCAATCGGTAATCCTTTCCAACTGGAGAGTTCAATGACAACCGGTGTCATCAGCGGCATCGGTCGCTCACTGCCCCTCGCATCCACAGATGGCAGTGGCTTATATTATTCGATCCCGGACATGATACAAACAGACGCAGCCATCAATCCGGGCAATTCAGGAGGGGTGCTGGTTGATATCAGCGGAGGATTGATTGGGGTTACAACCGCAATCGAATCACCTGTTCGGGCAAATGCAGGAGTTGGATACGTGATCCCCTCTGTGATCGTGGAGAAGATCGTACCCATTCTAATCAGTGATGGTAAATTTGAACAACCCTGGATCGGCATCAGCGGCAGGGATATGATCCCTGAATATGCTGAATTGATGGAACTAAATCTCGAACAGGGCGGCGCATTGGTGATTGATGTTGCCGCAGACAGCCCTGCAGAAAAAGCAGGATTGTTAGGCAGCACCATCGAGAAAACCGTTGACGGAGTAGAAGTCCTTGTGGGCGGTGATGTGATCATTGCCGCGGACGGCATTCCCGTGAATGATTTTGAGGATCTGGTCGCATTTCTCGCCCGCCATACGATTGTCGGACAGACGATCACTCTGACTATTATTCGAGACGGTGAGGAGATTGACCTTGACCTGATCCTGGCTGCCCGCCCAGTACAACAGGCCTTTGAAGAAATCACCGAACCCGAAGAAGCTTCAGACGGCGCGTGGTTTGGTATTTATGGGCAGGACCTAACCATTGAGATTGCGGAAGCGATGGATTTACCAGAAAAAACAAGCGGCGTGCTGATTGAAAAGATCACTGTTGGCAGTCCAGCAGATAAAGCGGGTTTACGCGGCAGTTATAAACCTATTGAAATCAACGGGGAAGAGGTGCTGATTGGTGGAGATATTATCACAGCCGTGGATGGATCAGGTATTAGCGAAATGCAGGATCTTGCTGACATCATCACCCACAGTGAATCAGGTACTACCCTGTCATTATCAATTCTGCGTGATGGGGAAGAGATAGCTATTAATATCACATTGGAAGAAAGGCCAGACTAGAGAAGATCCAGTCAAAGGTGCTGATAAAAGGACATGGTAATGCCATGTTCTTTATTAATTTATACGTCCAGGTTGCGAACCAGTTTGGCGTGAGTTTGTATAAATCGTTTGCGTGGAGGTACCGAAGCACCCATAAGCATATCAAAAGTGCGATCTGCCTCTGTGACGTCTTCGATAGTTACCAGCAAGAGAGTTCGCTTTTCTGGGTTCATGGTCGTCTCCCAGAGTTGATCCGGGTTCATTTCACCCAAACCCTTATAGCGTGAGAGGGTAATCTTATCTTCTTTAGCACCAAATTCTTTTATGATTTGATTTTTCTCATCCTCTGTATACGCATAGCGCTTTTCTTTCCGGTAAGAAACGAGATACAAGGGGGGCTGCGCAATATATATATGACCAGATTCAATTAACTGCGGCATATAGCGGAAGAAAAAGGTCAGCAGCAAAGTGCGAATATGGCTCCCATCCACGTCAGCATCTGTCATGATGATAACTTTTCCATAACGTAAACCTTCCAAATTGAAGTACTCTCCAATTCCGGTTCCAAGCGCAGATATCATCGATTTAACTTCTTTATTGGAAAGCACTTTATCCAGGCGGGCACGCTCTGTGTTTAGGATCTTACCTCGAAGGGGCAGAATTGCCTGAAAGTGCCGGTCACGCCCCTGCTTGGCCGATCCACCAGCACTGTTACCCTCAACGATATACAATTCTGTTCGTTCCGCGTTTCTTTCTGAGCAGTCAGCCAGTTTACCCGGCAAAGTCATACTTTCCAGGGCTGATTTACGAATAACGAGGTCGCGCGCTTTTTTGGCCGCGTCCCGTGCCCGGGCGGAAGTAAGGCATTTCTTCACGATCATTTTCCCGATCGATGGGTTTTCTTCGAGGAATTCATAGAACGATTCACCCACAACCTGCTGAACCAAAGTCTGCACTTCGGTATTCATAAGCTTGACCTTGGTTTGGCTTTCAAACTGTGGATCGGGGTGCTTGATACTGACGATAGCTGTCATTCCCTCCCGGGTATCATCGCCAGTGAAATTAGAGTCGCCGTCTTTTAAGAGACCATTTTTACGGGAATAATCATTCAAAACCCGGGTAATTGCGGAGCGAAAACCTGTGAGATGCGTACCACCATCAATTGTGTTAATCGTATTTGCAAAACAATAAACTGATTCAGTATAAGCTTCAGTATATTGAATCGCCACTTCAGCGCCAATGCCATCGATTTCCTTTTCAACGTAGAAAACGTTATGGAGAACTCCCCGATTGCGATTCAGGTATTGAACGAAAGCAGCAATCCCGCCTTCAAAGTAAAATTTCATGCTTCGGTGTGGTTCTACGCGTTCGTCAACAAGACTGATCTCGACTTTGCGAGTGATAAACGCCATCTCACGGAAACGCTGCGCAAGAGTACTAAAACGAAAATCAACTTTCTCCTTGAAAATCTCTGTATCATATCTAAATCGCGTACTGGTACCCGTGAGCCCCTCTTTTACC
>JAUXFJ010000014.1 GCA_030620065.1 Anaerolineaceae bacterium | reverse complement strand
CATGACGCACTGAATAGCAATGTTGGTGATAAAGTTCAGATCGTTGAAAGCAAACCGATCTCCCGCACCAAGCGTTGGGTTGTAGAGCAGATTCTTAAGGCTGAAATCCGTAAGGAAAATGAGCTTGAAGCGATCGCAGGAGAAGAGTAGACCATGATCCAGACAGAGTCTCGCGTAAAGATAACGGATAACACAGGCGCACGCGAATTATTGGTGATCCATGTTATGGGTGGATCTCGGCGCCGATATGGGTATGTAGGTGATATTGTGGTCGGTACGGTGAAGGTTGCGACACCTCAGTCCTTGGTTAAGAAGAGTGAGATCGTGAAGGCGGTTATTGTTCGGACCAAAAAGGAATGGCGCCGGACCGATGGGTCAAGTATTCGGTTTGATGACAATGCAGCGGTAATCCTGGATGCAGATGGTTATAACCCGCGCGGCACACGTATTTTTGGCCCAGTTGCACGTGAATTACGTGAGAAAGGCTTTATGAAAATTGTTTCACTGGCGCCGGAAGTTATATAGCCAGTGTTATTTAGGAGCGTCATAATGAAGATGAAGATTCGCAAAGGCGATCAAGTAATGGTGATTCGCGGGGCTGCAGACGATAAGGGAAAAGTTGGTGAAGTGATCAGAGTGATCCCTGATGATATGCGTGTGGTTGTGCAAGGTGTAAACCTGTGCAAAAAACACCAGAAACAGACGCAGTCACGCGGTAAGACGATCCCATCCGGGATCATAGAATTTGAAGCCCCGATCCATGTGTCAAACGTGATGCTGATCAATCCTAAAGACGGTAAGCCGACCAAAGTAAAACTTGAGCGAAAAGACGGCAAACGTATCCGGATTTCACGACGAACCGGTGATCAAATTGACTAAGAGGCTGTCAGGTAGAAAAAGATGAATAGACTGAAAGAAATATATCGAGATGAAATAGCACCTGCTTTGTTCAAAGAGCTTGACCTTAAGAACGTCATGCAGGTTCCTGGCATCGAGAAGGTGGTTGTCAATATTGGTGTAGGTGAGGCTTTGGATAATCCAAAAGCCTTGGATGCAGCTTTGAATGATTTGACCATTATCACGGGCCAACGCCCAGTTGTATTGAAGGCGAAGAAAGATATTTCAAACTTCAAACTGCGGGCAGGTCGACAGATAGGTGTCAAAGTGACCCTGCGAGGGGACAAGATGTGGGCTTTTCTGGATCGTTTAATCAATGTGGCTCTTCCCCGTTTGCGCGACTTCAGGGGAATTTCTCCTGATTCGTTTGATGGGCGTGGAAATTACACGCTAGGCATTCGTGAGCAGCTGATTTTCCCGGAACTTGATTATGACAAGATAGACAAGTTACGCGGGATGGAAGTAAGCATTGTTACAACAGCAGATAACGATAATCAGGGGCGTGCTTTGTTGTCAAAATTTGGAATGCCTTTTAGGAAAGGACAAAATGGCTAAGAAGTGTATGGTTTATCGCGAAATGCGGCGTAAATATCCAAACCAGGTGGTGAATCGCTGTCGTCGCTGTGGAAGACCGCGCGGTTATATGCGTAAGTTCGGTTTATGCCGTATCTGTTTTCGTGAGTTGGCTTTGCAGGGAAAGATTCCCGGCGTTGTCAAGTCATCCTGGTAGTTTGGCCGGAGGTATTATCGATGACAATTTCAGATCCAATAGCAGATATGCTGACTCGTATTCGCAACGTGGCTATGGCTAAACAAACTTTGGTCAGTATGCCCAGTTCCAATTTGAAAGCCGAAATAGCTCGCATCCTTCAAGAAGAAGGATATATCAAGAGCTATGAGGTAGTGGATGGCAAGATTGCTGGGCAGAAGATATTGCGATTACGATTGAAATATATTGGAGAACGCCGGCACCGCCGCCCGATACTCACTGGGCTGCAACGGGTAAGTAAACCTGGGTGCCGAGTATATACAGCCAAGAAGGATATCCCTTGGGTACTCTCGGGTATTGGGGTTGCCATTCTGTCAACGCCGAAAGGTGTTATGACAGGCCAACGCGCTCGTAAGATCGGCGTTGGCGGTGAAATCCTTTGCAAGGTCTGGTAGGGCCTGGCGGAGAGAATAGGAGGTAATCGACGTGTCACGAATAGGACGTTTACCGATCGATGTTCCAAAAGGCGTTGAGGTTAAGGTTAAGGATTCCTTTGTTCACGTAAAGGGTCCGCAAGGCGAACTGGAGAGGACATTTTCAGCGGATATCGCCATTAAGTTAGAAGATGGGCAAGTGATTGTGGAGCGTCCATCTGATAAACCGACACATCGCGCTTTACATGGAACGACCCGAGCCTTGATCAATAATATGATCGTTGGTGTTAGTGAGGGTTTTGAACGTGTATTAGAAATTAACGGCGTCGGATATCGAGCCGAATTGGACGGAAACGATCTGGTTATCAATGTGGGTTTTTCGCACCCCGTGAAAGTTGAAGCCCCAACCGGGATAACTTTTGAGGTGGAGATGAAGATCCGCCAAATCAAGGTCAAAGGGCGCGATAAACAGCAAGTTGGCCAAGTTGCGGCTGAAATTCGCAAGATTCGTCCTCCCGAGCCATATAAGGGTAAGGGTATCAAATACATTGAAGAAGTCATTCGACGCAAACCTGGTAAAGCAGGTAAAGCAATTCTTTAAAGGTGAATGTAAATGGCTAAGAAATCAAGAAATGAAGCTCGGTTACGGCGGCATCGACGTGTTCGAAAAAAGATCTTCGGCACCCAAGAGCGACCACGCATGAATGTGTTTCGCAGTACATCTGAGATTTATGTTCAGGTGATTGATGATCATAGTGGTACAACACTTGTGTCCGCATCGAGTATTGATAAAGTCACTAGGCCCAAGATGAAGGGTTTAAATAAGATTGATCAAGCGCGCATTGTTGGGGAAGAAGTGGCAAAACGCGCTTTGGATAAAGGGATTACTAAGATCGTTATGGATCGCGGCGGTTTCATCTACGCAGGGCGTGTAAAAGCCCTGGCTGAAGGCGCACGCAAAAGCGGACTGGTATTCTAGGTTAATGAGAGACGAGGGTTGAATATGGCAAATTACCAAGCTTCAGAAAGCCAATATGATGAGCGAGTGATTGATATCGCACGTGTTGCAAAGGTTGTAAAGGGCGGTCGCCGTTTTTCCTTTAGAGTCACGATGGTAATTGGTGATAATAATGGTAACGTCGGGTTGGGTATTGGTAAAGCTAAGGCGGTACCTGATGCGATGCGTAAAGCGAGTGGAAAAGCGCAAAAGAATATGACAAAGGTATGTTTGCTTGGCACGACAATCCCGCATAAGGTTATAGGCAAGCAAAGTGGAGCACGAGTGCTTCTAAAGCCTGCATCTCTTGGGACCGGCGTTGTTGCGGCAGGCGGTGTGCGGGCGGTTTGTGAAGCCGCTGGCATTCATGACATCCTGACGAAGTCCTTAGGCAGTGATAACGTACTGAATGTAGTTCAGGCTACTTTTGATGCCCTGGCGCAGTTGAAATCACCTGCGACGGTCGCGCTCGAACGTGGAAAAGACGTGAAGGATGTGACACCCTTCTGGGAGCGGAGGAAGAATGGCTAGGAAAAAAGCACCGAAGAAAACGCTCCGTATTACTTTAAAGAAGAGCGGGATTGGTTATTCAAAACGGCAGAAAGATACTTTAAAGGCTTTAGGTCTTCGAAAGATCAACCAGACAGTTATGCAGGTGGATAATCCTGCCGTACGCGGTATGCTTACCAAGGTATCACATCTGATTGAAATTGAATCAGAATCTTAGGGAGTTGCGATGCAGTTACATGATTTGAAACCCAATAAGGGTTCTAAAAAAGATCGAAAGCGAGTGGGCCGTGGATCTGCGACCGGCAATGGTAAGACAGCTGGACGCGGTATGAAAGGGCAGAATTCACGGGCTGGTGGTGGTGTGCGTCCCTATCATATGGGCGGCAATCTGCCATTTTACCGGAAACTGCCGTTCATGCGCGGGCAAGGCAACACGCCTATCAACCGTATTCATTATGTTGAAGTCAATCTTGATAAGTTAGCAGGCTTCAAAGCTAACAGTGAAGTCACACCTGAAAGCCTTTTGTTGGCGAATATCATCCGGAACACGAAAAAACCGATCAAGGTTTTGGGCCGTGGTGAAGTGAAGGTGCCGCTTAAGGTGTATGCTCACAAAGTAAGTGAAAGTGCTAAGAAAAAGATTGAAAAAGCGGGCGGCAGTGTAGAAATGATTACCCTGTAAAGGGTTAAAGGAGACCAGATTCATGAAGCGGTCAGGTTGGCGCTATTTGTGGAAATCTGAAGATATCAGGAAAAAATTATTAATCACGCTTCTTTTGCTGGCGATCTATCGCTTTGCATCGAACATTCCTGTACCGGGTATTGATCGCGAGGTTGTTAAACAGCTTACGACAGCGACGGGTGCGGCAGGTAGTTTGATCAACCTGTTGGACCTGCTCTCCGGTGGTGCGGTTTCACGCTTTTCGATCCTGGCAATGGGTGTTTATCCATATATCACTGCTCAGATCATCCTGCAGTTGCTACAGCCGATCATCCCTGCACTTGAACGCAAGATGCAGGAAGACCCGCGCGGTGGCCGAATTTGGATGGAAAAATGGACAGTGATTTTGACCATCCCGATGGCAGCGCTTTCTGCGATTGGCCAGATTAACATTTTCAACGCGATGCTGGGTGGCAGTTCAGTAATCACGAATTTTGGTTTTACAGGAGCAAAACTTCTGCCAACACTAGCCTCATTGTTTACTATGATGGCAGGCACGATGCTGGGTGTATGGTTGGGTCAGTTGATCTCCGAGTTTGGAATCAGGAATCAAGGTTTATCCTTGATTATTTGCGCTGGTATTGTTTCACGTATTCCTCAGAATTTGTACGCTTTGGTTACGGATGAGCAGACACGATGGCTGATTTCTATTGTTATTGCCATTTTACTATTGACGATCTTTGCCATTGTTTATATTCAGCAAGGGAGGCGCTTCGTTCCTGTGATGTTCCCTGGCAGGCGGATTGGTAATCGTATGTCTATGCCAGTGAAGAGTAATTTACCCTTGATGGTGAATATGGCAGGTATGATCCCATTAATCTTTGCGCAATCGTTTTTAACGTTTCCTGCGATATTAGCAAGCTTCTTCATGACTTCAAAGACAGAATGGCTTGCTAATTTGGCGGCTTCAACCACGCAGATATTTAGTGGTGATTCTACTTGGTATCCGATGATGTTCTTTTCATTGGTTGTGCTTTTCTCCTACTTTTATACCGATGTGCTATTTGCACAGCAGAATTATGGTGAGAATCTGAAGAAGCAAGGTGCACAGATTCCTGGCGTGGCGCGCGGCGGGCCAACACAGCGTTATTTAATGAAGGTTCAGCGGCGCATAACTTTACCAGGGGCACTCTCTCTGGGTATTATAGCAGTCATGCCTTATATTTTTGGCGCTTTCCTGCCTATGGGCGCTTCGCAAGCGGGAATCTTCCTTGTATCCTCGTCAGGCTTGCTTATTGTGGTCGGAACGGTGCGTGATACTTTCCAAATTATCGAAACCGAGCTTAAATTGCACGGGTACGAAGATCGTTTGATTAGCTAAAGAGGTAATTTGTGGCAAAACCAACCTATATTGTTATGCTTGGCCCACCTGGCGCAGGAAAGGGAACCCAGGCCAAGGTTTTAGCTAAAAAGTTGAATTTGACCCATGTTTCAAGCGGAGATCTTTTCCGAGAGAACCTTAATAATAAAACTGAGCTTGGTCGGTTAGCTCAATCTTACATGAGTAAGGGTGAGCTTGTACCTGATGATGTTACCATCGCCATGGTTGAGGAACGCCTATCACGAACGGATTGTGTAGGGGGAGCTGTTTTAGACGGTTTTCCACGCACACCCGCACAAGCAGGTGCTCTGGATGCCATCCTTAATGGATTAGGCGGTGAGGTAAATATCGTACCTTATATCAGCGTTCCAGCAAAAGTGCTGGTAGACCGTTTGGGCGGGCGTTGGATGAGCCATTCAGGCAGGGTATATCATGCGCTTAATAATCCGCCTAAGGTTAAGTGGATTGACGATGTGGATGGTTCGCCGCTTTACCAGCGTGAGGATGATAAACCTGAAACTGTGCAACGGCGTATTGATGTCTATCTCGAGCAGACTTCGCCCTTGATTGAGCATTACCGTTCCCTAGGTTTGTTGGTTGAGATTGATGGAACGGATGATATCGAGTCAGTTACAGCTGATATACTCGAAGCTATCACGGGAGCAGCTGGATTGTGACAAATTGGGAACGGCAAATCAACATAAAAAATGCTGCTGAGATCAAGCTGATGCGTGAAGCTGGCAGGATTAATGCAGAGGCATTGGCAGCTGTAAAAGAAGCTATCGCACCAGGTGTAACGACCGCTGAGCTGAATGAAGTTGCAGAGGCAGTACATCGTGGGTATGGTGTTTACTCGCCCTTTAAAAACTATCCTGGCCCCTATCCTTATCCAGGAAGCATTTGTACCAGTGTCAATGAGGAATTGGTGCACGGCATTCCTGGAAAGCGAAAATTGTGCAGTGGAGACATCATTTCAGTCGACTGCGGCACAGTTTATGAAGGATTTGTCGGTGATTCGGCTTTTACAGTAGGTGTAGGTGAAATCAGTGCGAAAGCCAGGAAACTGATCGAGATCGTCATGAAAGCCTTGGATATCGCAACTTCGTTGATGGTTGCTGGCAACCACAGTGGTGATATTGGTGCTGCGGTGCAGCGCTATGTTGAAAGCAACGGTATCTATATTACTCGTACTTACACCGGGCATGGGGTTGGGCGGGCAATGCACGAAGGACCGCAAGTACCCAATTACGGCAAGCCCGGCCAAGGAGTTTTGTTGCGGGAAGGCATGACAATCGCTCTTGAGCCGATGGTGTTGATGGGAACAGGATTTACACGTGTCAGAAGCGATGAGTGGACAGTTGTTTCGAAGGATGGTTCGCTCACAGCACACTATGAAAACACTGTAGCGATCACAGCAGATGGGCCGTTGATCTTAACGGCGATATAGATTTATGCAGATAATCTCTTATGTGCTGGACGAAAGACATAAGAACAGTTATAATTACAACTTTGTGGTAATGGTGAGAAGGAGTAAGCCTGATGAAAGTTTCGTCATCAATAAAAAAGCGCTGTGCGAAATGCAAGATCGTCAAGCGCAATGGCCGTTTATACGTGATTTGCGAAAATCCAAAGCATAAACAGCGACAAGGATAAGGAATTATACTATGGCACGTATTGAGGGTATTGACCTGCCGCGTAATAAGCGGGTTGAAATTGGACTGCGGTACATATATGGCATTGGCCCAACACGGGCAGATGAGATTCTTGCTGCGACCGGTGTAAGCCCGGATACGCGCGTGAAGGATTTGACAGACCAAGAAGTTTCGAAACTGCGTGAGTATATCTCCGGAAATCTCAAGGTGGAAGGTGATTTGCGCAGGGAAATTCAAATGAACATCAAACGCCTGATCGAAATTGGCTGCTATCGTGGTTTACGCCACCGACGCGGTTTGCCGGTACGTGGTCAGCGTACGAAGACGAATGCGCGCACACGCAAGGGTCCAAAAAAGACAGTTGCTGGCCGCGGCCGCCGTCGTGGTGCAACAAAGAAATAAACCTAATGGTATTTTTCCATGATTGAGCTCTGGGGTCCTTTCTCCCCCGCGGCTGCTCAGCTATGGATAAACAAGTGATCTTAATTTTAGTGAGGTAGTAATTATGGCCAAACAAGCACGACCAACTCGGCGACCAACCAGTTCGCGTAAGGTCAAGCGTCAGATCTCAACAGCGCAGGTTCATGTTTTTGCGTCCTTCAACAATACGATCATTACCGTGACCGATTTGCAGGGAAATACGGTATGTTGGGGAAGTGCAGGTTCAGCAGGATTTAAGGGCTCGCGTAAAAGCACGCCTTTTGCTGCCCGTTTAGCCGCTGAAAAAACGATGAAGGTTGCGCAATCCATGGGTATTCAAGAAGTGGATATGTTCGTGAAGGGGCCTGGCCCAGGACGTGAATCCGCAATTCGTGCTGTGCAAGCATTGGGTATCAAAGTACGGTTGATATCAGATGTCACCCCGATACCGCACAATGGCTGCCGGCCACCAAAGAAACGCCGCGTATAGAAAGTATGGATAAGAGAGGAATATAAATGGCAAGATACACCGATGCGGTTTGTAAATTATGTAGACGCGAAGGCGAGAAGCTATTCCTAAAAGGAGAACGTTGCTTTACGCCTAAGTGTGCCTTTGAAAAGCGTGGTTATCCGCCTGGCATGCATGGACGCTTTGGGCGACGACGCCCTGGTCGTGAATCAGATTATTCACGCCAATTGCGAGCTAAGCAAAAAGCACGACGTATTTATGGCATCTTGGAACGTCAGTTCAGACGCTATTTTCACCTTGCTCAGAAGCGCCGTGGACTGACAGGTTTTAACTTGCTGCAGATTCTGGAATCTCGTTTGGATAATGTGGTCTATCGCCTTGGGTTCGGTGTGAGTCGTTCTCAAGCACGTTTGATCGTTACCCACGGGCATATCATTGTAAACGGCCGCAAGTTAGATGTTCCTTCAGCGCTGGTTAAACCAGATGATGTTGTGATGGTGAAGGAAGGATCACGCGAGAATGGGTATTTTTCAGGTCTGAAGGAAGTAGCTGAATCCAGAACAGTCCCAACATGGCTGGAGCGCGATTTAAATAATTTTTCTGGTCGGGTTCTGCGTTTACCCGAACGTGCTGAAATTGACGGGGCTCTGAACGAGCAGTTGATCGTTGAGTATTATTCACGCTAATTCAAACTTTGTTATGTGCAAGAAAATTTGCACCGGTAAGGGGTAAAACGTGACTAGAACATTGGAAATGGTAGCACCAAAAATTGAACGGGTGGATGAAGCCTGTAACTACGGCAAGTTTACAATAAGCCCTCTTGAGCGAGGCTTTGGAACCACTGTTGGGAATTCACTCCGTAGAATACTGCTTTCTTCTTTGAAAGGGGTCGCGGTAACATCTTTGCACATAAGGGATGTGTTACATGAGTTTAGCAGTATCCCTGGAGTACGAGAAGATGTCATTCAGGTAATACTGCAGATCAAGCAGTTACGGATGAAACTTTTCGATGTTGATATCTCGCATGTGCATTTGGATGTTCATGGTGAAGGTACTGTGACAGCAGCAGATATAATCTGCCCTTCCGAGGTTGAGATCATTAATCCTGATCTGTACCTCTTCACGGTGGATGATAAGAAAGCCAGTTTGGAAATAGATCTGACGGTTGAGCGTGGTTTAGGCTATTCACCTGCAGGAGAACGTCTTGATAAGTTGCCGATCGGTGAATTACCTGTAGATGCTATATTTACACCGGTAAAGCGTGTGAATTGGTCTGTAGGTAGTACCCGTGTTGGCAAGAGCACTAATTATGATAAGCTGGTACTTGAGATTTGGACAGATGGAACAATTCCACCCGAAAAGGCGATGATTGACTCTGCACGTGTATTGGTCAAACAGCTGAATTACATTGCCGGTATCAGCGAGGAAATGCTGATAGCTCCGGAGGTTGTTGAAGAGATCGCCGACACAATACCAAATGAAGTTGCAGAGACACCGATCGAAAACTTGGACCTTTCAGTGCGTGTTTTCAACTCCTTGAAGCGCACAGGCATTACCATGGTTGGCGATGTGATTGAACTACTGGAAAAAGGTGAGGAAGCTGTACTCTCTATTCGCAATTTTGGTGATAAGAGCTTAACAGAACTTAAAGCCAAGATGACCGAGAAGGGATTTATTGAAGAAGAAATTGTGGAGTAGGAAGCTATTATGCGACATCGAGTAAAAGGATACCGTCTTGGACGATCTGGTGGGCACCGTACTGCCATGCGCAAGACGATGATAAGGCAGCTTTTTGAACATGAACGTATCAAAACTACCATTACCAAGGCTAAGGCTATTCAAGGTGATGCTGAAAAATTGATTACCTTGGCGCGGAACAGCCAGGCTGGCGATGAAATCCAAAAAGTGAACGCCAGGCGTTTGGCGGCTCGCAAATTGGGTAACGGTAGTGATATGATCATCCGGAAGTTATTTGATGATATTGGACCGCGTTTCACAGAGAGAAATGGTGGTTATACACGTATTCTTAAACTGGGTCCACGGACAGGCGACGGAGCTGAGATGGCTCTGATCGAATTAGTCGAGGAATAGTCCCTGAGACTTTCTCAGGGATAACATCAACCGGCGATGAGCCGGAGCGGTATGGCACATTACAAAGTTATTCTTGCTTATGATGGCACTCGTTACGCTGGGTTTCAGCGACAGGCTTCTGCCAATAGCGTTCAGCAAGAAGTTGAAGCAGGACTGCAGCGCTTGGGTTGGCAGGAAAGATCAGTTTTAGCTGCCGGTCGAACAGACAGCGGTGTGCATGCCACTGGTCAGGTGATTAGTTTTAACTTGGATTGGACGCACAGCCCAGAGACCCTGTTACGAGCTTTAAACGCAAACCTGCCGGATGACATTGCAGCACAAGCCATCAGACAGGTAGCAGATGATTTTCATCCCCGATTTGATGCTTACGCTCGGGAGTATCAGTACCAGATTTACCTAAAGCCATTGCGGAATCCCTTGAAAGAACGCACAGCTTGGCGTGTCTGGCCTGAACCAGATGTAACTCTGATGAATGCAGCTGCTACGGATCTGATTGGTGAGCATGATTTTGCACCACTTGGCCGGGCGATGAAACCAGGCGGCATGACTATTCGATCAGTATTCGAGGCAAGTTGGAACACTGAGCAGGATGGTTTAATTTTCAACATCCGAGCGAATGCCTTTCTTTATCATATGGTACGCCGCATTGTAAATGTTCTGGTGATGATTGGCCAAGGTAAGGAAGAAGTCAGTATAATCAAGAGAGGATTGGAAACAGGCAAAATCAATTTAGTTGGCTTGGCTCCCCCTCAGGGGCTTACTCTCACGGGAGTGTTTTACAAGGCATAATTCTGAGATTATTTTTCAGGGCAGTGAATTGAACAAGAATGCTTTGATTGAATATCTTATTGACGAAAACGGAGAAAGTAACAGTGGAAAAAACATATATTCCGAAAGGTAAGATAGAAGGTGAATGGTATCTGGTTGATGCTGCAGGGAAAAACCTGGGTCGTCTGGCTACCAAATTAGCCTCTATATTAATTGGCAAACATAAACCCACTTACACACCGGGGGTGTTGATGGGCGATCACGTCGTGGTGATTAATGCCAAGGAAATATCCGTCCATCCGACGCGATATGATACAAAAATGTATTATCATCATACCCTTTATCCCGGTGGTTTAAAACAGATCAGTCTGCGCAATCAATTGGAAAAACATCCTGATCGTGTGATCCGTTTAGCCGTAAGGGGCATGCTGCCAAAGAACAAATTAACCAAGATATTATTGAGTAACCTCAAGGTTTACGGTGGTTCGGAGCATCCTCATCAAGCACAGAACCCCAAACCGTTTGAATAAAGGAGTAATGAGGGAATATGGCAATCCAATATTTTGAAGCTGTTGGTCGTCGTAAAGAAAGTACTGCCCGAGTGCGCCTCATGGCTGGCTCAGGTGAATTTACGATTAATGATAAGAAGCTCGAAGAATATTTCACTCGCCTTGGTGATGCACCTGCGATTATCGCCCCATTAGAGGCTGCTGGCCAGGCTGGCAAGAATTTTGATGTCAGCGTTAAAGTCAAAGGCGGCGGGGTGACCGGTCAGCGTGATGCAGTCCTATTAGGACTGGCACGTGCGTTGGTGAAGATGGACGAAGAAGCACGTCCCTTGCTGCGTAAGAAGGGTTTCTTAACCCGCGACCCACGCGTCAAGGAACGCAAGAAACCTGGTTTGAAGCGTGCCCGTAAGGCGCCGACCTATACCAAACGTTAATTTGGATGTTCAGACCTGCGATTAGTGGATATGACTGCGCAGGCATTATAAACATGATCTGGAGTGCCTGTTTGGGTCTTTGGTCATTATGATTAATATAGAGACGTTGCGCGCAACGTCTCTAAGTTTATATAATGGATATTTTTGGTTTGTAGATAGAGACAATTGAGGCTGTGATGAAAAAAGAAGGGATTGTGCTTTTGGGATTGGGTCCAGGTGATGCTGGCGCTTTGACTCGCGAGGCTTGGGCATGGCTGGCGGATCTTGATGAGATCTATCTGCGAACGCTTTATCATCCAACTGTAGCCGCTTTACCCGAAACAATCAAATGTTTCTCCTTTGATGCGGTATATGATAAACATGATTCTATTGAAAAAGTATTCGAAGAGATCGTAGAAACGATCATAGAGCTTGGCGAAAGACCAGAAGGTGTTACTTATGCGGTACCAGGACACCCTTTTGTGGCTGAGGCAACTTGCCTTGAAATAGTTCAACGCGCAAGGCAGAAGAATTTATCAGTGCGAATAATCGACGGGCTGAGTTTTTTGGAGCCTACTTTTCGAGCTTTGGGTTTAGACCCCTTTCCTCAGATAGCGCTGGTTGATGCAGTGAAACTTTCAAGTATGCACGTACCTGGTTTCGTGTCTTCTCAACCAGCCTTGATCGCTCAGATATATTCGAAGATTGTCGCCTCAGATGTCAAATTGACCTTGATGGTAACTTATCCGGACGAGTATCCGGTCAGGTTGATTCATGCTGCTGGTACAAGCGAAGAACGTGTCGAGATGCTGCAATTGCACGAGATTGATAAAAGCTTAAACTTTGGGCTGCTTAGTTCGCTGTATGTGCCGGGTCTAGAAGTAGGTTCAGCATTTGAAGACTTTCAAGAGATCATTGCCAGGCTGCGCGCACCTGATGGCTGCCCATGGGATAAAGAGCAAACACATATTTCGCTGAGACCGTATCTATTGGAAGAAGCTTATGAAACGCTGGAAGCTTTGGATAATGAAGATATGGACGCATTGCGAGAAGAGCTTGGTGATCTCTTGCT
>JAUXFJ010000182.1 GCA_030620065.1 Anaerolineaceae bacterium | reverse complement strand
AATCCTGTCTCAACTCTCGCCAGTAATTGCGCCGACGCTTCATAAAAAGGTTCACGTTTTTGTAAAACATCCAAAATGATATTGAGATCAATAAAAACAACAGGTTTAGCTGCCATATTTCTCAACCAGGTGTTTTTTGTGATCTTCGATACTAACTTGCTGGGATAATGTGCCGCTTAATCGACGGGTAATAGGCGCATTGTCGGGTAATTCCTGATCAGGAATACGACGAAGATAAGTCTCTACGAGGGAGGTCATAGTCGTGTTCTTCTCTTTTGCATACTGCTTGAAGTTTTCGAGCACTTCTTGAGGGATGCGTACGGTTAGTTTTGTTTTTTGCATATCAACTCTCCTGCCGTACATAATAACCCAATTATGTACGGCTGTCAAGTATTGCTTTTGATGGGTTTGGCGCGTTTGACAGGAGGTCAGGTATGGGTCTGACACACTGCACTCCCATAATAGGTTTTCCATGGCTGAGTTAAGCGTTACTGTTAAGGAAAGCAAAATCCATACAAAGGTTGACATGAAGATTTCTCGTTAGCGAGGGTGCGTGATTATGGTGTTAGCAGACGTAAACAAACTACGGAAATTGAATAATTTCACTTGCGGCTTTCACTAAATCTTCGTAAGATAAGAAACCGTGATACGAGTCACCAAGTTTCTTGTGAAGTATTTCTTTGCCGCGCACACCAGCAAACTCGGACTTGTCACCCGGTGAACCGATCCTCACAGAAAGAAACCCCCAGCGATAACGAACATAGATACTTCGGCCATCATCTGAGTAGCCTTCCCACTGAGAAGGACACGCTTCACACGTTTGCTCAATTTCTTTCACTACTATCATCTAGTATCCTTATTTTTTCCTGCGAACGGATGAGCTTACTCGCAGCCGGGTCTTTCTAACTCGGTACCTCATCCCCAGTCAGTCTTCCGTCCTTAACTGGCTGTCAGGAGGCAAGGAGAAAACACTGCAGAGTAATGTACGCGTGGGCTAAATGCCAGCATCAAGGTCTTGGAGCAATGCGCAATATTAGAATAATACCCATGGATAAAATAGCAGTACATTTCCAGAGAATTTGACTTCATGTAAAGGATTACGCTATTTCAAGGAATACAGCAGGATGTTGTTCTGCGATCCGCAATAGAGATTTTGCCGGCCCGCTTGGCTCCCGCCTGTCTTGCTCCCAATCCTGGATCGTGCGCACCCTTACGCCCATCAAGCCGGCAAATGCTGATTGTGACAGATTCAACCTGGCGCGGATTTCTTTCGGATGCGAAGGTTCGCTTAGCAATCGCGTTACGAGATGAGCTTTACCTTCTTTGAAAGCTTTGATTTCTTTAATGCCATCCAATATTTCTATGCCAATATTCCTGTCAGTCATTTTTGATTTCCTCTGCGATTTTCCTCAATATGTGCCCCGGGATAGTTTCTTGTTCGCTTTTTGCATAAACGGTTAGCAACCATATCTCTTCTTCACTAACCTTCCAATAATAGATCACTCGTATGCCGCCACCTTTCCCTTTGCCTTTTATGGTCTAACGGATCTTTCTTACGACGCCTGACCCAGGAATTAATTTGCCACTTTCTGGATGACGAAGCAAATACACTTGTAATCCCAAATATTCATCTTCACTCAAATAGTCGTAAACCAGATTGGTAAACAGTGAAGTATCGATGAATTCCATATGCAATAATATACGGCATAGCCGTATATTACACAAGGGGTATTTTAATTAGCTTGAACCACCTCAACTAAGAAGAGAGGGAGGATAGTCATGGAAGAAATGAGCAGCTGCTTTACGGCTTGTGTAGATATGGGGGATAAAACCCCCCGTATCTACACATAATGTCAAGTAAGTAAGGGATGAATTTCTTGAGGTTGTTTGTGAAAAAAAGACGACCTTGTAAGAAATGATTATCTTTCAATCAACCAACTTGCTAGCAATAGTGTCCAGCGAAACTGGGCGATAATTCCAGCAATCCACTCCCACATCCAGGCTGTTTTTCAGTGGGGGAAGATTGCCGTGGGAATGGCCGTAAAGGTGCCAGCTGCCGTAATGGGATCGATCCCAGACCCGCAGGGAATAATGGCACAGCACAATCAGTTGCGCTTGGCCAGAATCTGGTATGGAGACCTTGATGGTATGCAGCGGGGGGAGGATTGAGACAGGATGTTCTGATCCTGAACGGTAGGTGCCTTTTCTGAGCCAGCGGTGGTCATGCCCGCCAGGGACAACGTGGATGTTCCCATTAAGGCGTATGAAATACCTGCTGGCTGGTTCCTTGCCCAAAAGCGAAAAATCTCCCAGGTGGTAAATGATGTCATCGGGATTGACAGTTTGATTCCAGTTCTCAATTAGCTGCTCATCCATCTCAGCTGCAGATGCAAAGGGGCGATTGCAGAAGCGGATCACGTTTTCGTGGCCAAAGTGCGTATCAGCGGTGAAGAAGATGGTCATAGTTAGTAATTATCTCAGGGTTATCTGTTAGGAAGGGGGATAGATAATATTCAATAACGTTTTTCATTTAGTCATCAGAATTCAGGTCTTCCAGCAGTTCTTCTATGGTATCAAACGTTTTCATATCGCTTTGGTCCTCGCCGTCTTCACGGATTTCTGTAATGAAGTCGTCAGGAGTCAATGTTAGGAAGGGCAGCCCATGTTGAGTTACTACCTGTTGATAAAAAAGCGTTATGGCCTGGGAAGTAGATAATCCCAGTTTCTTAAAAACTCTTTCGGCCCCTTTCTTAGTTTCAGGGTCAATTCTGACCGAGATTCTCACTTTTTTTGCCTTCATTTCCAATCCTTTGCTTGCTAATTGCTAATCGCATTTATTTAAACACGTTGAGTTGTTGTTAATCTCTCTCAAGCCTAGGCAGCAGCACCGCTTGAACCAGCACGCTGTCGCTGTCTCTATCAACTACTAGCTGAAACTCACCGTCATAATAGGGATTGTCAGGTTTGTGTACCAGTTCCCTGATTGCTGACTGCTGGATATTCTCATATCCGTTTTCGTACCCGCTGGTAAGAACGGGGGCATCTGGAGGGAAAGTTCTTAGTATCTCAATCAGTTCGATTACTTTGTAGTGAAATTTCCGTTCATCATTCATCATTCTTTCCTTTGGCGTAAGGTGTTATTACCTTTAGATTATCCAATATATCTTAGATCTGTACCAGGGGTATATCGAAGACAAGGAATAGAAATGTTGTCACTAGCACTGAAACCCATTAAGTAGGGTCAGCCTAATCTTGGGAGATGTTCTGATTTGTTGATAAGAGAATTAGATATCTTCGAGGGGGTATGTCATGATTTTAAGCAAACTCAATCCGCAAGCGCTTATTCAGAGCATGAGCTGCGTTCTCTAAAGTTTGCAGGGTGACTGAGCTGCTGGATGGATCTAACAGCCGGTTGAGGGAAGCTCGACTGGTGTTCATACGAGTCGCCATTTCGGTTTTGGTTAAACCCTGTTCATCCATCAACTTCGTAATCTGATAAGCGATTACTCGTTTGATCGCGGCTGTTTCAGTATCTGTGAGAATGCCATGTTCTGCCAAGAAATCGTCAAAGTCACTGCCTATGTGTCTTTTGTTCATTATCTAACCTCTTAAGTCTGCTAATCTTTTTTTCGCTATAGCTAAATCTTTTTGTGGCAGTTTCTGTGTCTTTTTTATCAAACCATGAAGTAAATATATTGTGGTTCCTTCTACGGTAAATATGACTCTGGTAATTTTGCCATGTAAACTTGACCGGACCTCCCAAAGGTCTTTGGATACTTTTCGGGAAACGGGCATTCCAATCGGCCAACCAAATTGGACTGTTTTGATATCTTCACCAATCTTTTTCTTTGCTTCATCCGATAATGACAACAGCCACTCTCTTACAGGTTCATTACCAGCGTTGGATTTGTAGAAGCGCACCTGGAAGCGGGGGATATTGGTCACAAGAGGAGTGTATCAAAAATGATACGTTTAGTCAAGGGGAAACACCATGGAATCTTGGATATCAACTCCGAATTATCATTGTAAAAATGGCACATTTTGGGCTTTTCGGTGCAGTTTAGGTGCAGTTAAATAGGAATGATGAAATCCAGGTCAAAAACACCTGGATTTT
>JAUXFJ010000048.1 GCA_030620065.1 Anaerolineaceae bacterium | reverse complement strand
TACAAGGGTTTTCCCGGTAATTAGCCCTATGATTATTCCTAGCAAAGCTAATATAGTTACCACGGTACAAATGAGTGGCGCATATTTAGTTGGTTTGGCCATGTCATCTCCTTAGTCAATATTTAAATGAATTGAACTATTGATAAATTTATACCCTAAAACTGTTCTTACATCAAGATTATCTACCTGAAATGTCAGGGCATAGTAGTAAACATGCGTTGGGTATACGACTGATACCACAAGGGTACGATGTGCGCCTTCGCCCAATGCAAGGGCATTGGGCATACGACTGATGCGCTTGGAGACGCTTCAGTCTAAGAGGAGGGATTGTCTTCGTCCGATGCTCAAACCTGGGCAACTCCCGACCTTTCCTTATCAGCAAAACTTTTTACTCTGTTTACACGCACTTAAGGGGTAAAAAGTTGAGTAAAAAGTTTTTCGGATCAAGTATTATGTCGGTAGAGCCTCAGGAGCCCCCAACACGGGAGCGGCAGTTCCCAAGGGAGTGTGCCCCGATGGCACTTCACAGTCAAGCAGGTCTCAGGAGAGACCTGCATACACATTGGGCGGTGTGAGGCCGCTCAATGTTATACGAAAAGGTAATTTAGGTCGGATTTATCTGAATGTCTAGAGGGATTTAAAGACCTGATCCAGTTGTTCGCTGAACTCCTCAACAATCTCGCAGGTCAGCAGGTCAACAAGGACTGGTCTGGAGAGTTTATAAGGTGAGAGGTATGCTCTGGCGAATTTACGGAAGAGCCTCAAACCTTTTTCGTAATGGACAGCGAGCATTTCTTGCAATTGGGTTCGCATCAGGGCGTGGACTGTTTGTGGCTGGACTTCGTGGCGATCCAGGCGTGAGAAAATCCAGGGGTTTTGAACGGCGTGGCGCCCGATCATCACTGCGTCGCAGCCGGTTTGTGCTTTGATGCTTGCTATATCCGCCACACTGCGCACATCGCCATTTCCAATGACGGGGATATTTACCGCTGCCTTGACTTCAGCGATCGGCTCCCAGCGAGCTTGGCCTTTGAAAGCTTGCTGGCGTGTGCGCCCGTGCAGAGCGAGCATTTTCCCACCGTTCTCTTCAATGATATGAGCGATCTCCATATAGTTCAGGTTATCTTCGTTATCGCCAAGGCGCAGCTTGCCTGTGATGGGAATATCAAAAGTATGGCTCAAGCCCCGGAATATCCGGGCGACGAGTTTGGGCATGCGCATCAAGCCGGCACCTGCCCCGCGGCTGTTAACATTCTTTGAACTGCAGCCCATGTTCACATCAAAGATGTCCGGCTGGAGGGTGTCGTAAAGCATTTTTGCGATCTCAACCATCCGAACAGGGTCATTATCCAGGAGCTGAATGGAAAAGGGACGCTCGGAATCCTGAAACACGAGCCGATTTTGGACGCTTATTTTGCTATGGGACAGGTTCAGGGTGTTAATGAATTCGCTCACGCTCAGTGCTGAGCCAAGATGGCGTGTCAGGGCGCGAAAAGGAGCATCCGAGATGCCCTCCATGGGGGCAAGGATCAGGTCGCCGTAAATTGGGATCTCATCAATCTTGAAAGAAGGTTCGTTTGATGTCATTAGTGTTTTGGTTTAATAAAGAAGAGCCATGGTTTTTGCAGCTCTTCTTTGTGCAGCCTGGTTCCTGATATTTATAACATTAATTAAGTCTTGGAAGGGTATTGGGCAAGTGCCCAGGCACAAGCTTCACGGATGATCGGGTCCGGGTCAGTTTCAAAGGTCTTTTTAAGGAAAGGCAGTACTTCGGATGAACGCTGATTACCCAAAGCAATAGCGACATTCCGTCGATACCCCTGTCTTCTGGCACGTAAGAGAGCTGTTCCCTGGTATTTTTGCTCGAATGCCTCTTCTGAAAGCATAAGTTCTTCGACGAGTTCAGGAAACGGGTTAATTTGAGAGTTCGTAAAAGCATCGGGGATGGGCGTTTCCAGGGGGTGCTGGTTATGCGGACAGACGGACTGGCAGATATCACAGCCAAATATCCAATCATTCAGCTTGGGGCGCAGAGCTTGAGGAATTGCACCGCGGTTCTCGATGGTCAAGTAAGCGATGCAGCGGTTGGCATCAATGCTATGGCCAGCGCGGATGGCTGAGGTTGGGCAGACTTGTATGCAGCGATCGCAATCTTTACAGCCATCAAAGAGGCAGGGAGGATCAGGCGTTAGTGGCAGGTCAAGCAGAAGTTCAGCGAGGAAGAAGAATGAGCCGCGACGAGGGATGATCAGGCAGCTGTTTTTGCCAATCCACCCCAAGCCGGCTGCTTGCGCATAGTCTTTTTCTAAGATCGGACCTGTATCAACATAAGATTTGGCTTTGACCTGTCGACCAGCCAAATCGGAAATAGCAGCGATCAGCTGATGAAGTTGTGTTTGGATATAGGTGTGATAATCCTGTCCCCAGGCATATGCAGAGATACGGCCAGTCGGTGCCTGTGATTCTGGTTTGGGATGCTGAAGAGGGGAAGGGTAAGGCACAGCCAAACACAAGATGCTCTGGCATTCAGGCAGAATGTTATGGGGGTCAGCCCGGCGTAGTTGGCTGTTCGGGTTAGCCATATATGCCATATCTGCATGGCAGCCTGCATTTACCCAATTCAGGTAGCTTTGATAGTGCTGGGGCGGATCTGGCAGGCAGATGCCGCTTATGGCGAAGCCGAGGTGTTTTGCCTCGGCTTTGATTTCTAGTTCCAGGGACATGAAAATTGTACCTGCGTGTTCTTCAGGGTGTTGCTGTCGGTTGGGGTTCACTTGCTACCTCAACCTCAATCCAGAATAAGTAAAAACCTTCATCTTGCGCATTCACAATTCTCCAATCGCTGTGTTTTAACCCAATTGATTCAGGCGCTTGAAAATCGATAGATATTTGAACATTTTTAGTAGGTGGTATGGGATATGGTATATAGATTTTTTCAGGTGCTTCCATTTGTTCGCCACTGAAAAACTGGATGTAGTAGTTGCTTGTCCATGTGGTATCACCGGTATTCATAAGTGTCACGATTATGGTGAATTCTTGCCCGGGGGTTACAAAGGTGCCATCTGGCGGGTTGCTTTCAACCCATACTCCATTGTCACTAGCAAAGGAGGATGTGTTTGTTGGTGTTGGGCCGGTTGGGGTCAACGTTAATGTCGGCGTGGGCGTCGCTGTGAAGGTTGGTGTGATTTCAGGTGTAGAAGTATTGGTCGGTATCTGTGCAGCCATTTCAGTCAGATCAGCCTGAACGGTCAATGCGACGTTGGTGATCACCATTTCAGGGCTTGGCGTAGGGGTGCCTTTTGCTTTGCATGCGTTCAATGCCATCAGGATGCTTACGAGTGCAAGAAGAACGAAATATTTCTTAAATTGTTTCATATTTATTCACTGTCTCCCGACCCAGCTCCTGCTGTCTCCTGCGCGCAGTTTGAAAGGTCCAAGCTTTATTTTAGAGGACAAAGGCCATTTGTCAAGGTCTATTTATCCGATTTCCTTTAGGATATCATATTACAGAGTTATGTCAGTATAGACTGCTGAAGAAAAGTGTGCATAAGAAATAAAAGGGCTGTGAAAGTTGATCTCACAGCCCTTTTATTAATTGACGTGAAGATCAGGGTTCAATATGCGGCCAAAGCCAGAGCACTTTATCGTCAGTGGCAGCACCGTTGGCTTCTACAAGCAAGATGAATTGCACACTCTTGCCAGCCAGCGCACTAAGGTCAATCTGGACTATATTGTAAAGACCATCGTTAATTTCCGACCAGACAGCCAGGGTTTGTTCTGGACCTCCGTCTGCACGATAGTTCAGCTTCATTTTGACATTGCAGTTTGTGGCACTTGGGTGACAGCCGATGACAGTTTTGAAATACATGCCTGCAGAGACATTAATTGCGGGATATGTACCTTTGATCCATCCATCGGTGACACTTTGCGGTCCCATCCAAAGCCCAGGTTCATCATCTTCCGCATTGTTTTCAAGCAATGGGGTTTGGTCTGAGTAGACATAGCCATTGACAGAGCCATCTGCGCCAGGGCACGGTAAAGTACCTGCGCCACTGGTCCAGGTTGCAGCACAGTAATTGTCAATAAAGTTATTATTCGAGCTAACCACATCGATTTCAACCCAGAAGGGGCGGTTATCGTCCCCAAAGCCGAAAATCACACCGTTAGCATTGCGGAGTTTAAATTTGCCGTTGTAGGTGCCGGTGCTGGCTGGCGAGGTGAGGTCCATAGTGATCACAACCGAGTGACCGGGGGCTATGTTTCCAGTTGTTAATTGTTTGGAGGCGGGGGCGCCCATTGCATTGCCGCTGGTGAAGACCACCGCATAACTCGAATTCCATGTGCAAGTACCCGCGTTTTTTAATGTCCAGGTCTTGGTAAATGCCTGGCTAGGCAAATAGTTAGTGCCGTCAGGAATGGTTTCGGAGATAAACTTCGCCATGTCGCATTTACCCGGTTGGGTACTGGTCATCGTGGGTGGAAGCGTGTTGGTGGGCAGGGGGGTCTCGCTAGGTGCCAGTGTGTTGGTGGGACTTGGTGCAATATCCGGTATATCTGTCCCGACGATCTGCGTGCTCAATGCTTCCACCGTAAGCGCGGCAGAAGTCTTGATAAGTTCTGGGCCGGCAGTTGGAGAAGATTCTGAAGGTATATTGCAGGCACTGAGCAGAATGATCATCAGGCTCGCAACTGTTAGCAAGTAATGGCTTCTTTTCATAGCTTCCTCCTCGTGTTTCTTGGTAAGGGAAATCTAAATCTTATTATATGTTCGTGATTACATTCAATTATAATGCTTTTTTGCTTAAATTTATACTTTGCTGGCTATAAAGCAGTAAATCACTACAGGGTTTTTGAAGTGTCAAACTTTACCTAAAAGCGCCTTAAGAAAAATGATTATGTTAAATTTTTGACCTGTCAACAGAATTTGGGAGCGGAACAAACCAGCTACACTGCGGATGACCAAAATTACTGTACCCAGCAGAAGAAAAGCCGCCAGGATCGGCTGCCAGATTGATATTATGCCGGTTGAAATGCGAGTAATCATAGCAACTGGCGCTGTGAGGGGAAAGATGCTGATCACGATCGCCAGCATCCCATTGGGATTATTGATAGTAGATCCAATCATCAACATTGGGATGATTGCAGGGATGATGACCACAGATGATGCTTGTGAAGCCTCGCGAAGATTGGGCACCATTGCTCCGATACCCGCCATCAAACCACCGTACACCCCATACCCTAAAATGAAAAACAAGATGCTCCAAAGCAAAAGGGAGGGCGGCAGCTGCATGTGTGCAGGAAAATTGATGGTTGTTCCACCCAAGCGCATGATGATAAACCCTGAGCCAAACCAAACGACCAGTTGCAGCAAGCCTGCTATGCCCAACGCGATGATCTTTCCAGTGAAGAGCTGCGTTGGTGTCAAGGAAGACATAAGGACCTCAACGACGCGATTTTCTTTTTCTTTGCTGACACTGTTAAGCATGAGGCTTGAAGCAGTAAGCACGATCATATAGAATAAGAGCGTAACGCCGTAAGGTAAATAAAAGGTCAGGTGATTTTCCTGATCACGTTCAAGCACTTCAGGTTTCAGGTTGATAAACTCGAAAGTCATGGTTCTTTGATATTTCTGATAGAGCTCACCCTCACCACCAAGAAGATTAAAACGCATTACCTGATTAAGCGTCTCACTTTGCTCGAAACCTGTAAGGGGATTGAAATCTGTACGAATATAGCGTACATCCCCTGTCTCAATATAGTTTTCCGGGATAATGTAGAATGCGCTGATCTTACCTTCATTCAGGGCAAGGCGAGCGCTGTCTTCATCCGGGTATGAAACCAACCTGTCTTGTGGCAGCCACTCCGGTAGGCTTTGTATCAAACCTGCTTGATCAACATAGCCCTCATTGTTACTGATCTTTGCATCAGGAATGAAGAGTTCCTGAATTGCCTGGGTTTGATGGTCTCCTAATATGCTGATCATACCTACAATCAATGCCGGAACAAGGGGCACTAAAATCAATGTAAGGATGAAAGAACGCCGTGCGATAGTATTGATGAGTTCGTATTTGAAAACAGTCCAGGTCCTATTCATTGTGAACCTCTTTTCTGAAGAGCTGACTCAGGGAAATACGTTTGCCATACTGTAACAAACCGATACGGAAAGCGCGCCCTGCCAGCCAGACTGTAAAGACTGCAAAGGCAATCAGGAAGGTAAGGTTTAATGCGTATTCCCAAAACGGTATTGGTGTGAAAGCCATGCGCAGTGAGAGCGCGACTGGTGCGCTGAGGGGAAAGTAGCTCAAAAATATAGCGATGGATCCTCGAGGGTTCATCATGAGCGGAAAAGCGAACCAATAAGGTATCGTCACTGACATGGTGAATAATCCTGAAACTTGCTGTGCCTCGCGTGATTCAGTCATGACAGCCCCAATTGTCGCCATCAGGGCAGCCACAGTTACAAAAGCCGGAAGCATCAACAGCAAGCACCTGGCGATATACTGAGTTGATATTTGTAAATTTGCGATGAAGGGGATGTATTGACCGCCGATGGAAAATGCCAGCCAACCGAAGGCGACCCAAATGACCAGCTGTGTCAAACCAACGCTGATATTACCTATGATTTTTCCGGCCATCAACTGCATGGGTGAAACGGATGTAATGATGATCTCCATAGTGCGATTTTCTTTTTCTTCAATAACCGCCTGGAGCAAATAACCACCGCTGATCATAACCACGATGATGAAAATCATCCCGATGAAGAAGGGTACCAGGATGTTGTACCATTCGTCTTCCTGGAATTTTTGTTTCCCATCCGGTGATTGCAGTGTGAAGTTAGTGCCTTCAGTGATGCGAGCTTCAGATTCTATCTGCTCTCCAGCGAACAGGTTCTGGTGTACAAATTGAGAGATCTGGCGGCGCGCATTTCCACCTGGTTGTTCGTAATATATGAGGGGGACAGAATAATTTACTTCGTAATCTTCTGGCAAAATGAAATAAGTCTGTATCTCATCTGCTTGAAGGGCATTCTCAGCTGCTTCTTCAGACTTGAATGGGACCATCTGGAGCAGGGGGTCGAAGATGTCAGTGCTTTCCGGCAGTTGGATGGGGTTAGCTAACATACCTGAGTGATCCACATACCCGATGGGTGCGCGGTCTGATGTAAAGTACGACATAAAGAAGATGACAAGTACAAATGCAAGGAGAGTTAACGGCAGGCTCAGTAAAGCAAAGATGAAACGCTTGCGAAATACATGTCGAGTGTATTCGTAACGAACAATCTCCCAGAACTTATTCATTTTCCTCCCCCTTGTTCTCGACGACTTTTATGAAAATCTCATCCAGAGATGGAACTGCAATCTCGAATTCTTCCAGCATGATATCTTCTTCGACAAGCTTTTTAAGCACTGACTGCGGGGTGGCATCCTGCTTCAGGATCATCTTGTAGTGGTCATTGTACGGTTCAACAGCTTCGACCCCCGGAAAAGTAGTGGGCATTTTATTAAGCGAGCGGACCAAAATATTGTTGCTGGCAAAGCGCTTGCGGATATCCTTTAGTGTGCCACGCAGGACGACCTTGCCGCGGTCAATGAGCACCAGCCGGTCGCAGAGCTGCTCAACTTGATTCATTTGATGGGTGCACATTACGATGGTTTTTCCCTGATCACGCTGTTCAGAGAGGAGGTCTTTGACCATCTGGGTATTGATTGGATCCAGGGCGTTGAAAGGCTCATCGATGATGATCAAGGCTGGGTCATGCACAAGGGCGGTGATCAATTGCGCCTTTTGCTGCATCCCCTTGCTGAGCTCCTTGACCTTCTTTTTTCGGCTCTGGTTAAGGTCGAAGCGCTCCAGCAGGTTGTTGATGCCAGAGTCGGCTTCTGCCCTGGTCATTCCCTTGAGCAGTGCCAGGAACAGCAGGCAGCGCTCAAGCGGGATATCCTGATATAGCCCGCGTTCTTCGGGGAGATACCCGATCTGGTTCTTTTTCTCTTCGCTCATTTCACCCCCAAGAATGGAAACGGAACCAGAATCAGGCTTGAAGATATCCAAAATAATACGGATGGTTGTGGTCTTACCTGCTCCGTTCGGTCCGAGCAAGCCAAATATCTCCCCCGGCCTTACCTCGAAAGAAACACCGTTTACGGCCTGGGTTTCGCCGAAGCGTTTGCTGATATCTCTTACTTTGATCGATGTCATTATTTTGTTACCTTTCTATACGATGAATATATTCAAAAGCATAAGATACAAATACATTGTAATTGAAACAATTTTATTAAACCTAATATTATCTATTTGCACGCGGAAAATGTTTGGTCATCGGTTGAGTCAAAAGTAAATGCATGTCACTGCCGTTCACATAGATACACTTTGATATGAAAGAAGTAGTTCAGGCTGAATAGATGCCTTATTGATAGGCTAGGGCAGAACCTTGATCATGCCTGTGCCTTTACTGATGACTTGTCCAATCACAACCCCATGGATATGTCGAGTAGTTAAGGCAGCTAACAGCTTGGGAGCTTCTTCTTCAGGGAGGCTGATTAATAACCCGCCGGAGGTCTGTGCATCAGCCAGGAGAATTTGATCTACGCGTGAGACTTCTTTTGAAAACGTTACATAGGGTGTGACGTAACTTAAATTATTGAGGGTTCCCCCCGGGACAACATCCCCGCTGGCGAAATTGCGTGCCTCCGGGATGATGGGGACTGCGCTGCTAGTGATCTCAACGTCAACCGCGCTGCCAGCAGCCAGCTCATGCAAATGCCCCAGAAGCCCAAAACCGGTGATGTCGGTGCAGGCGTTGGCTGATACGGTCAACATTGCTTCAGCAGCAGCCTTGTTAAGAGCTGCCATGATGCTAATGGCTTTTTGCTCGGTTTCTTTATCCGCCAGACCGCGCTTGAGCGCAGTTGCGATGATGCCCAGACCAAGCGGTTTGGTGAGCACGAGTACATCCCCCGCTTGAGCAGTGCTGTTGCGTAAAATGCGCTGTGGATGGATAATGCCGGTCACTGCCATACCGTATTTCGGTTCGGTATCATCTACAGTGTGGCCGCCGAGTATGG
>JAUXFJ010000207.1 GCA_030620065.1 Anaerolineaceae bacterium | reverse complement strand
TTTTGAGATCCATTAGAGACCGTGAGGGTCGCACGAGTGCAACAGCGGTGATGAGACCAGTAATTTCATCGCAGGCGAATAATGAGCGTTCTAGTAAGGTCGTCCTTTGAATGCCTGTGTGGTCAGCATGGCTCATAATAGCGCGGATGATCTCTTCCGGCACACCTTCATCTCGCAGGATAGGTTCTCCGGAAAGGGGATGTTCTTCCATTGTAGGGTGAATTTCCCAATCGAAATCATGCAATAAGCCAGCGATTGCCCATTTCTCGACATCTTCATTAAATTTTTCTGCATAAAAACGCATGGCAGCCTCGACAGCAAGCATATGCTTGATCAGATTTTGATTCTTAACATATTTCTTTACAATGGCTAACGCATGGTCTCTATCCATAAAGTTCTCCCTTTAAGGTTTGCAAGGTTTATGCCAAAAACTTTTGTTAATTTATGCCTGGTGTTGGAAATATAGGTTCATATTTACCCAAAACGGGAAGAGGTTTGAGTATATAAATATCCCAATAGGCAGAAAGTGATGCAAGGATTTCTCTAGCTCGCCAATAAAAATAACGATGTCTCAAATAATGGGTACTGTCTGCTGGTACGCCGACAGCCTTAAGATTAAGATGGTTGCATAGAAATAATGCGCGCGGTAAGTGGTAATTTTGGGTAATAACGATGACTTCATCTAGGCCGAAAATCGCGCTTGCACGATAACAGCTGTCATAGGTTCGGCGACCAGCGTAATCCAAAACGATGTCAGATTCCGGGATGCCGAGACTTATGGCGTAGTTTTTCATGGCTTCGGGTTCATTGTAATAGATAAAGCGATTATCCCCGCTCATCAGTAGTTTTTCTACACGGCCGGCTTTATAGAGGGCAACAGCAGTATCGATTCTGTCGCGCAGTGGATCACTCGGGGTTTCATCAGGCAAGAGCCCTGCACCCAGCACCAGAGCAGCTTGTGCTTTGGGTATCTGATCGATGGTGAAAACGCTTGAACGTCCGTTGAGTATCATAGTAATGCGCAAGATGCCAACAATAAAAAACATTGCCAGTGTGGTGATGATGATAATCTGCGCGGCTTTACGCAGAATCCTTTTCGGCTTAGAGAATGATCTCATGTGATGCTACTCTTCATCAATCAGTGAATATAGATCCACATTCTGGATTGCCAGAAGTGCACGTAAGGTATCATACAGCATGTTATCGGTGCGCTGGAGTCCTTCGATGCTGTAATCATTTGCATTTGATAAGGTTATTTGTCCATCTGTGGTTTTTGATAATGTGATCAAGGCTTCACTGATTTGCTCTTGGATTGGGAGAGAGAGCAGCGGTGAATACGCCAAACTTAAATTTGGAATGATACCGTTAGATTGCCAGATGATCTGTACGTGATCCATCACATCAGGAAAATCCTGAATAACTGCCGATGCAGTACGTGGATCTCCTGAAAGCGCATAGGTAACGCTAAAATCACAGATTCCTTGAACATAGAGCGCACGTATGCTGGCTGTGCTTGAGTAGGTCATTATGGGGTCCAGTGTGGGCACACTAGCCTCAAGCAGCATGCCTTTGGGTACCAGGTATGCTGCTAAAGATTTTTCTTCGGTGAAACAAGGACGAGTCCCGGCAAATTGGGCCAGTGCCGTATTCATATCGACTATCGATTGATTTTGATCGATATCAAAGTATAGGGTAAAGCCGAAGTCTTTATTAGCAAGGAATTGGATGCCATATGCTGTTACCCCGAAATGATTAGTGACCAAAGTGACATTGGCAAGCGTTTGCTCACCTGCTAAAAGATATTCGATCGGTCCGAGCCAGACCATATGCAGACTGCCGGCTTGTAAAGCTTTTTCTACCCATTTATAGTTTAGAAAAAAACGCGCAATGACATTTTGATTGATCTTGTCACTCAGGTGTTCTGCTAGGGCATCTGCTGCGTCCTGTTGGATTATGCTATGTTCAGATAGAATGAAACCCATCACAATAGGATTGGAAGCATGTCCCAGGTGTTCTGGCGTTGACGTGTGGGTAGGGCGCGAGGTTGGAGTTTGGTCAGCATTACTTGTGAGGGAGGTGCTGGTGGGGTTTTCGGTATATGGAAGGATTGGACGGGGACCAGTCGCGGGTTTACATCCTATGAGTATTAGACTTAATAAAGTCAAGAGGATGATTAGGCTGACAGTCTTCAATAGCCTTTTATTCATAAATAGATTCTACCTCAGTTGAAGATGTAATTTGAGCCTTTGTGATCTAGCGAGGATAACAATTGAAGGCAGGTGGTGACATCATATTTGATCTTATCAATTTGAACATTCAAGTGATTAGCTTGCTCATATTGGCAAATTTCATCAAATACGCTTTGTCCAACTTGGGTGGTCATATTTATTCTCGACCAATTCTTTGGCACGGACTTTTTCTTCCTCGGAAAGTTCTCCCTGAACGAGATTTAGATTCAATACGGTACTAAAAGCCTGCTCAAAGGCGGAAGCTGCTTCTTTCCAAGTACATGATCGACCAAGCTCACGTTCGACTGTGGTTGCGCGTTTTAACAGCCTGTCAGCAGCCAACTGGCATTGATTTGAGCTGGCAAAATTAAGGGCTGAGGTGATACGGGTTAGGTCTCCGTGAAGGGGAAGCGAACCATGTTGCAGGACACCTTCTTTGCGACGTGCTTGAGCTGAGCCGATCAATTTTTTTCCATTAACTGTAATTTCATAGTTGGACGGCACTTCAAAACAGACTGGATTGTGTTTTTTTTGAGTTTTAACATTTGAATAACTATTCTTAGCCTCAGCAGGAAGACCCAAAAGGATAAGTGCTTGCAGCAATGTAGCTGCTAAACGTGAGTAGCTTTCGATCACACTTCCAGCGACTCTCGGTTCTTGTAAAGGTGCAATGACTGCATAGGTCAATTCGTCCGTGTGAAGGATGGCGCGGCCACCGGTTGGTCTGCGGACGAGCTGCCAATGAGCTTGATCTAAATAAGCCAGGTTTACATCTGCAATTGGCTGCGCATAGCCAAGAGAGAGACATGGCGGATCCCAAGCATAGAGACGCAAAGTTGGTATCGATCTGCCTATGTAAACGCTTTCGAGGACTGCTTCATCCACTGCCATGTTCCAGGCACCCTGGCTTGCTGGCATGTGGAGGAGGCGCCAGGTTCCTTTTGGAAACCGCATTTCTCTCTCCTTCTTAAACTGCACAACAGAGAGCATTTTACTATGTTTTGGTTAATTCTGTATTCAGCAGCGTAAAAGTAAAACAACAGCCAAAGGCGGTATAGTATAATTTCCTTGGAGGCAACATGCCAAAGGAGCCATCAAGAGAACGGGTCAACCCTGATACGATTGATACGACACCCAAACGGCGTCCAGACTGGATAAGAGTTCGCGCTCCAGGGGGTGAGACATATGAGCAATTACAGGAATTGATGCGCAGCAAATCTTTGCACACTGTCTGTGAAGAGGCAGGCTGCCCGAATATGGGCGAATGTTGGGCGAGCGGAACAGCAACTTTTTTGATGCTTGGGGGTGTTTGCACGCGTAAATGTGGTTTTTGCGATGTTATGCACGGGCGTCCTAAAGCGCTGGACTGGGCAGAACCTGAGTGTGTGGCTCAAGCAGTGAGGGCAATGGGGTTAAAGCAT
>JAUXFJ010000133.1 GCA_030620065.1 Anaerolineaceae bacterium | reverse complement strand
TTCGATGGAACAAGTCAAGGTGAGGTGCTTTCGCATGTCACCAATGATGTGGACACTGTCAGCCAGACCCTGAACCAGAGTCTATCGCAAATCGTCACCTCCGTTACGAGTGTTATCGGCATCTTTATCATGATGTTGACCATCAGTTGGACCATGACGCTTGTGGCAATTTTGACGCTGCCCCTGTCCATCGGGGTGATAAACCTGATCGTGAAAGCTTCGCAGAAGTACTTCAAGCAGCAGCAGGACTACCTTGGGCATGTCAATGGGCATGTCGAAGAAATGTACGGTGGTCATGTTGTATTAAAAGCATTCAATGGCGAGGAAAAAAGTGTGGAACGCTTCGATAAACTCAACAACACACTTTATTCATCAGCGTGGATTTCTCAGTTCCTTTCCCATTTGATGAGGCCAATCATGAGTTTTATAAGCAACCTTGGTTATGTCGCCGTTGCTATTCTTGGTGGATATCTTGCGATACAAGGTGCCATTACTGTTGGTGACATCCAGGCATTCATACAATATGTGCGATCGTTCAATCGGCCGATCATGCAAATTGCCAATATTTCAAATGTTCTGCAGCAAACAGCGGCAGCAGCAGAACGTGTATTTGAATTCCTGGCTGAAGAGGAGGAGATCGCAGAAACAACCAGCCCGATCCAGATCGAGCATGCCCGCGGAGAGGTGGAATTCAAAAACGTCCATTTTGGATATGACCCCGAAAAAATCATCATCAACGATTTCTCTGCATTGGTAAAGCCGGGGCAGAAGATCGCCATTGTTGGCCCAACCGGAGCAGGCAAGACCACTATGGTTAAACTGCTCATGCGCTTCTATGATGTCAATAGCGGTGAAATATTGGTGGACGGTCACAATATTAAAGATTTTACCCGTAACGATCTGCGCAAAATGTTTGCCATGGTGTTGCAGGATACCTGGCTGTATAACGACACTGTCTGCGAAAATATCCGTTATGGTCGCAGCGATGCTACAGATGAAGAGGTCAGGCAGGCTGCTGACATGGCTTATGCGGATCACTTTATCCGCACACTACCCGAAGGGTATAAGATGGTGCTCAATGAGGAGGCTTCCAATGTCTCTGCAGGGCAAAAGCAGCTTCTCACAATTGCACGTGCTGTCCTGGCCGATCCAGATATCCTTATCCTGGATGAGGCCACCAGTTCGGTTGACACCCGCACAGAAGTATTGATCCAGAAAGCTATGGATAAACTGATGAAGAATCGCACCAGTTTTATCATTGCTCATCGTCTGTCAACTATCAAGAATGCCGATATAATTTTGGTCATGCGTGATGGTGATATTGTTGAAAAAGGTACGCACGAGAACCTTCTGGAACAAAAGGGCTTTTACGCTGAACTGTATAACAGTCAGTTTGAGACTCAACCGGCAGGATAAAAGCAAAACCAGAAAGAGGCCGTCTCAAAAAGCGGCCTCTATCCACCCAAAGAAGGTGGGACTGCAACCCAACCTGCGCACTGCTCAAAATAACATCGTTTTACAAATCCAATCCAGGTTGTCGATTCACAATTTCTTCAATATTCTTTATATACTCTTCTGCAAAAACCAGCGCCTCTTCAGCTTCCTTGCTGGAAACTAAATTGCTGATTTCATAGATGATGCGGTTTCTTTTTCTACGCATTTGATCAAAGAAAAAGCTTTGATCTTTATAACCAACTCCCAATCTTTCTTTCACGAACTCAACAACAGTGGCATGTTGATTCGCTCCTCTCGGGCGATACCCTTCATTAATTCATCAAACCTCGGCTAACTTGCAGGATAGCATTGTAAGCCATACCATAAGCCCAGTCTGGATCATCTTCCAGGTTTCGCCTCGATGCTTTCAAATCCCTCTGAGCAATTTTTAGCAGCTGTTGAACTTCTCCTTTTTTTGCCAAATAAGGCTTAACTCTTCCTTCTTTCACCAAGCGCTCATAGGGCATGCTTTTCTCCGATCAACATAATTTTTGGTGCTTGTATGATGTTCATCGTAAAGGGATCTTTTTCGATTTTCTTTTCTTCCCAATCGGTTATGCTTCGGATCACATAATTAACAGGTCGATTGATCTCCGCCTCCAATTCTGTTATTAGCGCAGAAAAATCCCTCAAATTAACATCACCAATGACCATCAAGTCCAGATCAGAATTAATATCTGCGTCACCCGCAGCATAGGATCCAAAAATAAATGCCAGCTTAATCTTCCCCAAGGTTTTTAACCGATTATGAATCAGATTGCCAACTCCCATAGTTTTTAAAAAAATACTACTTAATTCTTCACCAATTGGGCATTTGGGGTTGACCATGTAGAACTTTATACGGCCTTGTTTCTCACTCGTAAGAATTCCCAGGGATTCAAGTTGAACCAACTCTTTCCACACTGCATTGTAATTTTCCTTAAGGGAAAGCGTAAGCTCGTGCGCATTCAAACGAATTCCTGGTGATAGGTAAAATGCGTTCAAAACCTTTGCTCTTACTCTTGAAGATAATAACTTTTCTATTTTAACCATGTCATTATCACTCCTGGTGATAATTATATCACTAATAGTGATAATGGATGGTTGAATGCTATCTAGAGAAACCCCTACAAAAGACTTACCCCAACACCTCAACCCATTTTGCGGCAACTTTACGGTTGCGGTTTTCCAATACCAACATGGCATTGCTTAACTTCGCCAGGATGGCATCTTTTGTCCAGCCGTTTTCCAAAACAGTATCCAAGATAGCCAATTTTGAGTCCTCAGTCAGCTTGGTTTGTGACAAAATGTCGACCAAACGCCATTCAGAATGTGCTTTCCTGATCTCTTCGATCGTCAGCAGTTCCAAGCGTCTGAGTGCTTCCGCCATGACCTGGCGACCAATCTCAGGATCGCTGCTCTCTACGTAAATACGATTGATCGGTTCTGTGCCCGAAGCACGCACGCGCAGATAGTGTTGGTCGTTCCCGCTTGCATCCCGCAGCTGCATCTCAGCAAGATCATAACGAATGCCGCCCAAGTAAGCGATCTCCAAACCGGCAACCTTCAGGTTTTCAGGCTCAGCATGCAACGGCAAATCCAGATAATAATTGATAAAGGCTTCTTTCGCTTCCAGGGGAGCATCAACATCCGTGCGCCCTGAATTGGAGCTTGGATCATCGGATGAACCAAAAGACTCCCATAAGCCTTTCATATTGACCGTTTCTTTCCAAATCTCGGCGATCGTGGAGAGTGGCTTTTCCTTACGCGTACCGAAATAAGCCAGCATATCCATCACGAGGATATTTGCCCAAGGACCATCCTTATCAGTCACATGCCCGCGCGTGGTCAAGCCGGAAGATTCCTCGCCGCCTATTAAAATACGGTCGCGCCAACCTTCAGGCAACTTTTTGAGCGCGTTATAGGCCCGGTCAGTGCGCCGTATCTCTTCAATGTATTTGATGCCCACCGGTACCAAAAAAGCATGCTTCAGTACTCGATCCTCAGACTTACCAATCCGCAGTTTATAGAAGGGATGGCTTACGTAGCCAGGCAAGGCGCCTTCCATGGGTTTGTTTTCTTCATTATCGGGGATCATCCCAGCCAAGACTTCATTCAAGGGTGAGCCGGTCTGTGTGGCGATCACCCTACCGCTGAGTTTGCGTTCTACGCCCAGATAGCGTACCAATAAAGGCAAGATCTGGTTAGGTCGGAAATAAACTCCGCCCTTATCCACAATTCCGTAGCGGTCTGCATCAGTATCCATGCCCATACCCAGATCAGCTCCGCTTTCACGCACCTTCTCCTTCAGCGGGTTGATGAAGGGCTCCTCAGGGTTAGCATAGTCCAAACCGGTAAGATTCGGATCGCGTTCAGCGTGCAAGACAGAATAGCGCACACCTGCTTCGCCCAGCAAGCGCGTCATGTAGCCACGCCCGGACCCATGGAACTCATCCACTATAACGCGTTTATCTGCAAAAAACTGCCGGATGCGGTCAAAGTCGATCGGAATACGCTGATTGCCCCTGCCGTTGGCTTTTATCCATTCAACATAATCGTTGAGCGGGTCAAAACCGCGCAGCCTGCCGCGTTCACGGGCTTCACACAAGTCAGTAACGCCTCCGCACTCATCCAATAGCTGCAGCTCATTAACGCGGTACGAAATGAAATCAGTAAGGTTGGTTGGTGCAGGATAGCCCAGGCGCGGGTTAAATTTGATCCCCTGCCATTCAGGCGGGTTATGGCTGGCGGTACAAATGATTAGGCCTGCCACTTCGTCAGCGGGCAGCACATCGGTTTCATAGAAGACCAGGGCCGGCGTGGGTGTGTCCCGGTCTGCATAGTCCACACTAAAGCCATTCGCCAGACAGGTTTCAGCCACCCAATTTGCAACGATGTCTGCGTTGCGGCGCGTATCGTACCCGATCACAATACGCCTTCCGGAAAGATTTTCTCTGCCTACATAATCCGGTATTTCTTTATCGTTGAGAAAATCACAGATCGCCTGCACCACCTGCCTTGCCCGGCGCTCGGTAAAGTCATTTCCCCAGCGGCCGCGTACGCCAGAGGTGCCAAAGCGTAGATACTTGCGATCATATATCTCACGCAGCAAGCCCAGCTTTGCAGGACCCCCAACCAGTAATGCGTTATTCGTGCGCAGTCTGAGACCATACAGGCGCTCATAAATATTGCCAATTTGCGCGACCCGGAAAGGCATGAAACGGTCGGGGTCGAGTTCGAAATCCATGCTGTCCAGCAAGGGCTCGATCTCATTTGCAATCGCAAGGCGCAGCGATTCAAAGACAGGGTTCCTTAAGTACTTTTTTGCCAATCCGATCGCTTTGCGCCGCAACAAACCTGTTTGGGGCATGTATTCTTCATCGATGAGCTTGCGTTTCTTCAAACCGGCTTCGTCCCTGACTTTATACTGCTCAAGCCTATACTGCGTGCCAAGCGTGATTAAACTCAGCAGCATACTGAAGACGCGTGAGGAATCGGTGATCTTCTCAGCAACAATACCCGCTTTGGAAATGACATTTGCGTCAAGAGCGTCCAAAAAACGGTCCATCGCCCGGATTGCAGGATCCCAGCTCCGGGAAGTTTCAGCAGTAATAAGCGCGCGGCTTAATTTGTTAAATGTCACGCCTAACATAGCCAATTCATTCTTCAAAGATACATTAGCAGGCATTAGGAATTTCTCCTCTTGATCAGATATGTCTTACAAATTAGATAATAATATTTTAAAACACCAATCCCAGATAAATCCTTTCGTTTATTCTTCTCTCGAATTATC
>JAUXFJ010000108.1 GCA_030620065.1 Anaerolineaceae bacterium | reverse complement strand
TGACCGCCCAACCATGCCCAATTGCTGCCATCACAACTGACTGGATTGGCCCAAAACCTAAACCGATTAATATTGGCGCACAAATCGCCACGGGCACTCCAAAACCGCCCATACCCTGTAAAAAGGATACCAACAACCAGCCAATCAGCAGCGCCTGCATGACTCGATCCCCGGTCAGCTTGGGCAAGCGCTCGCCAATCATTTGGATAGCCCCAGCTTCATTGGCTATATGAAAAAGCAGCAAACCTGCCCAAATAATGTACAGAACATCCAGACTCAACAGGATCGCTTTAACTTGGGCGTAGGCGATCAATTCCAAACCTGCACCAAAAAAAAGCATTGCGGTGCCAGCTGCTATCATCAAGCCCACAGCACCCGCCCGGCTGCCTCCCCATTTAAACACCAGCATGAGTACAATCACAGCCAAAACAGGCGTAAGTGCTAAAAGCCAGTTCCATAAAGTCAGGGGCATTGCGACACCATCCAATGTTGTAATCCAGTATAAAGTATCGAGATTTATTATAAACGAAGAAATAAATTCTTAAAAATGCAGGTCAGGTATTTTTGTGCCTGCACAGTTATGAAGAAAATGGTAAAATAATGCATCTCTATTAGAGATATGGGGCGGTGGCGGAATAGGCAGACGCAAAGGACTTAAAATCCTTCGATGGTAACATCGTGAGGGTTCGACCCCCTCCCGCCCCACAGAATCACATCCTGACCAGACGCCGGCAGCTGTTTAAATCCGGCGTTTACTTTTTATTATGCCTTTCCCCCTACGTTCCCTTTAGCTTATATACATTCTCGAGCAATATAAGGTTCAACCAGATTTTTTCACACAATTTCCGTCTAATTAATACGACGAAAAAGCACATCCAAGACTTACTTATTCCTGTTATAATTTTTTAATCCTGTGACTGAAAGAATTTGGATGAGTTTGGACTGCATCCTGATAGATCTCTTCAATAGCCTTTTTCGTAACATCCAACAAATATTCTTATAAAAGAGGGTATGATGTGCAAGAAAAGTAAACTGATCATCGCATTTATTGTTGCTTTTCCGTTGATCATCACTTCTGCGTGCAACGGGTCACTTGACCCCACAACCACACAAACAAAACCAGACCTGAACCACACCCAGGAAACTGCCGCTGAGGAACCCATTAGCACGGAACCCAGCGCAAGCGATCAAGGATTGGTCCTGTTAGAGAATCACACTTTTATCCAAGATGAGACAACTCTCGTCACAGTGTTCCTTCTCCAAAATACCTCTCCCCAAAGCACCCTGGAAGACGTAGAATACACTGTCTATGCACACGATGCCAGTGGTGCTCAGGTTGGCAACGATATCGGCTATATCCAATTCATTTTCCCCGATCAGATAATTGGCGTAGTTAACGAAATTCGGCTCGATGAAGGTATTAGTGTTGATTCTGTTTCTGTAGACTGGGTGATTGGGGATACAAATGTTTACGACGATTTTGATTATCCTTTCGTTGTTGAAAACAGCAAGTATTACAGCGGCGATTCCGGGGACTATATCACTGGTGTCATCAAAAATACCGATTACCAAATATATACCGATTTGCGTGTCAATGCTGTTGCTTATGATGCAAATGATGTAGTGATCGGCGGCGGCTACACCTACGTCGATTTTATCCCCAACAAGGATCAAGTTGGCGTCAGCATCCGCGCAACTCTGCTGGAAGAACCCGCAAGAGTTGAGATATACCCCGCCTTCTCAGCCTTCTCAATGCCCATTGATGATGGCAAATGGAGGAATAATATTGAACTGATCGACTTTGGTTTCGTCCAGAATGAAACTGAAGTCGGCGGCGGTTTCCTCATAAAGAATATCAGCGATCAGATTCTGACCAATTCACAATACTACATCACGATATACGATGCAGATGGCTATGTTTGTGCTGCTGAATCCGGTTATATTGACCTCCTCTGGCCCGGCGAGACGCTGGGCTATTCCCCAAGTTCTATTTTCGTCCCTGACGAGTCAAAGCCATCAAAGGTTGATGTGATCATCCTTCCGGGCGAATTTGGTGAGCATGAATTGACAGCAAACCCGCTCAGCGTTGAAAATGTAAAGTTCGTAGAGCACGATGATTGGCCTAGCGTCACCGCTACGCTCGTCAACTCATTGGATCAGGGCATCACCAAGCCTGAGGTCTATGTGCTGCTTTATAATGCTGATGATGAGATCATTGGTGGCGGGACATCCTACCCGGATGACCTGGCTGCAAATGACAGCGTTGAGATCGAGATATTTGTAGTCTGGATTTTCAAAGGCGTCCCCGCGAAGATTGAAGTCTACCCCACAATCACTTCCTGGTCAGAGCTTGGCCAGTAATTAACTTCCGGCAGTAGAATCCCAATAATCGAGACTGAGATGAACCGGCTTAAGAAAAAGCAACTAAACATGGAGACACATAATGATTAAAGTTGATTTCAAAAAAACCTTGAAGCATTTGTATCGTCCCTCAAAGGAGTTTACAGTAGTTGATGTGCCTGAAATGCAGTTTCTGATGGTTGACGGGCATGGCGATCCAAACACAGCTCAAGAATACAAAGATGCCATCGAAGTGCTCTACGCTGTCGCCTATAAAATGAAATTCGCCAGTAAAAAGACCCTGGAAAAAGATTACACTGTTCCACCGCTGGAAGGACTCTGGTGGGCTGAGGATATGGCTGCATTCAACAGCGCCCGCGATAAATCCCAGTGGGATTGGACGTTGATGATCATGACTCCAGACTGGATCAGTTTAGAGCTATTCACGGACGCTGTTGCACAAGTACGGAAAGCGAAGAACCCGGTTGCTATGGATAAAATTCGGCTGGAAAGTTATAACGAAGGCTTATCTGTGCAAATCATGCATGTTGGTTCCTACGATGATGAAGGCCCTGTATTGGCAAAGATGCACAGTGAGTTCATCCCTGGCAATGGGTACATTCAAAACGGCAGACATCACGAGATTTATCTCAGTGACCCACGGCGGGTCGCGCCGGAAAAACTCAAGACTGTGCTCCGACAGCCCATTCGGAAACGGTAGCTACAAAAAGATAAAACCGCCTTTGGAACTATCAAGGCGGTTTTTTTGATCCTGTTTGATTTCAGCACTATCAACCTGTCTCTTTTCGCGCAGAAATCACCAAGACCCAAAATTAATTTGATCGATCAGAGGTTCAGCCACTGGACTGCCTGACGCGGCAAATTGGCAATTGGACCCGTTTGCACGGTGCATGTTGGCAAGGATTCAAGGAATGCGCGCCCATAGCTTTTGCTGAGCACTCTTTTATCCAGTATAACCACCAGTCCGCGGTCAGTCTGGGTTCTTATCAGACGTCCAAAACCCTGCCTGAAACGGAGGATTGCCTCTGGCAGGCTGTATTCACTAAAGGGGTCGTCAAAAGTCTCTGAACGAGCAGCAACAATTGGGTCAGAAGGCACATCAAAAGGCAATTTGACGATCGCCAAAACAGAAAGGGCATCTCCGGGCACATCCACACCTTCCCAGAAGGCACGCGTGCCCAATAATACCGCCTGCTCTGTATCGCGGAAGTTCTCCAGCAGTGTACTGGCTGAAGCGCCTTCTCCTTGCTCAAATACAGTAATGCCGGCTTTCGCAAGCTGCCCACCAATAGCCCGAGAGGTTCTCTTCAATTGAGCATAAGACGTAAAAAGTGCCAGCATGCGTCCACCAGTAGCTTTGGCTAAACGCCCCAGAGCGTTCTCAACCACCTTTTGGTGGCCATGGGCATCATTGGGCTCGGGAATATCCGTTGCGATGTAGAGCATCGCTGCAGTCTCATAATCAAAAGGTGATCCTACTGTCAATTCATCCGCATCCGCAGCATTTAAACGCTGCCGTATATAATCGAATTCCCCATTTGTGGTTAAGGTTGCAGACGTCAGGATCACACTTGATTTTTCGAACCAGATGTGCTTTTCCATCAATTGGCCGATGTGCAGCGGGGCAACTTGCAAGGTGATACGCCCGCGATTCGGGTCAATCTCAACCCAATAGATTCGGTTTTCTTCAGGCTCAAGGCTTAAACCAGTCAGGTAGCGTCCGATCTCTTCCAATCTTTGATAGATCGTTCCCATCCTGCCCCACATATCCTCTGCCTCTTCGTCCTCAGAATCAGCCAGTTCGCCCAGCGGTTCGCGCAGTTTCTTGATGAACACCAGCAGCGATTTCAGGGTCTCATTTGCCTGTTCCCAGGCAATTTCAACGTCCAGCCAAAATGGCAGCGTACGCGTTGCTGGCAGGATACGTTCCTGCTGTGGATAGGTTCCTAAAGGTCTGCCATCGCGCTGTTCTTCCAGAAAGCCATCCAGGGCTTTAAAATAACTGGTCATCTGGTTATCCAGCCTGAAAGCAAGATCGGCGGCCTGATCAATCATTTTGTCAAGGGCAGCCATATCAGCCGGTTTAAGTACATCCTTAAAAGCACTCATAAAGTGCCCTAAAATGCCCGTTTTTGGTCCGCCCAATTCACGGATCAGGCGGGTTATATCATTAGCCCGCACTTTGAAGGACATCGCGTCCGTAGTGGCTGATTCAATATGATGGGCTTCATCGATGATCAGGTAATCAAAGCGCGGCAGTACACGGTTATTCATGGCAGCATCCGCTAAAAGGAGTGCGTGATTGACAATCAGCACATGTGCCTTTTCTGCGGCTGCTCGGGCGCGGTAGAACGGGCAGACTCCGCCAATCCGCTTAAGACATACATCAGGGCGGCATCCCTCATCGTCAGCTGAAAGCCGTGACCAGATCATGTTTTCAAGAGGGCCATTTAAATTGATCTCATTGCGGTCACCACTTTTGCTTTCAAGCAGCCAGACCAGCAGCTTCGCCAAGACACGCATTTCATCTGCGGTTTGCGGACCGCGGTGGCGCATCAACGTCAAACGCTTTGGGCAAAGGTAATTATTGCGCCCCTTAAGCACCGCAGCATGAATTGGCAGATCAAGCGCCTGGCTGAGTTCAGGAATATCCTTTTTTATGAGCTGGTCTTGCAGGTTGATGGTGTTGGTGGAAATGACGACTCTGGTATTGTTCTGCAAAGCCCACATCGCTGCCGGAACGAGATAAGCGAAAGACTTACCAATACCTGTGCCAGCTTCGACCATTAAATGTTGAGATTCGGAAAATGCGTGAGCAACGGCGCGCAGCATATCAATCTGCTGGGAGCGGTACTCATAATCAGGAAAATGCTTGGCAAAAATTCCTCCACGGTCAAGAACAGCAGCCACTTCGTCAATATCAAGCGGTTCAATGATCTCGTTGGGCTTTAATGATTCAGAACCTGGCATTCCAGATTTATCAAACAGGGGACCCGCTAAGGTGCCGCTGTCTTTCCTGGATTTAACGGGTTCTTTAATTTTCGCCTGCAGCACCTGTCTGAATACCCATTCGGCGCGCCAATTCAAGCCTTCACTCAAACGCACAAGTTCGGCAACCAGGTCAATTGGGAGCTGATGCGCTTTTTCGGATAATTCCAGAAAGATCGCAAAGGTAGCGCGGGCATCATCCAGGGCACGGTGGGTAGCAGGCTGCAATACGCCCAACTGCTGGGTCAATGCAGATAATTTATAGCGGCTGGCAGTCGGCATGAGGACCGCGGCAAGTTCATAGGTATCAATCGAGATGTTTCGCTTCAATGCTCCTGCACGATTCAGGAAAGCAAGGTCAAAACCCACGTTATGCCCAACCACAGGCAGATCGCCAACGAAATCGATAAGCTCCGGCAAGACATCCGCAATCAGCGGCGCGTTCTGCACCATACTGTTCGTAATACCGGTTAACCGCGTAATAAAGGGTGAAATTTGGCGTCGGGGATTAACTAAGGACGACCATTCCGCCTCAACTCGGCGATTGTTAAAGCGGACTGCACCAATTTCGATGATGAGGTCCTT
>JAUXFJ010000223.1 GCA_030620065.1 Anaerolineaceae bacterium | reverse complement strand
TTTGGATAACGCCGCTTTCGGAGCTCATATTCAAGTTAAATCTGATATTCCTGAAGGGAAAGGGTTGGCTAGCAGCACAGCAGATATTGTTGCGGCTTTCTATGCGGTTGGAGATGCACTTGAAGTTGAGATAACCCCATTGCTGATCTCAAGGATTGCCAGACGGATTGAACCTAGCGATGGGATCATGTATTCTGGGTTAGTAGCATACAATCATTGTAAATGTGAGTTGATCCAAGAACTGGGTGATGTCCCTCCTATAATCTTGTTGGTTATCGATTTGGGAGGTGTTGTCGATACGCTTGACTACAATAGAAATCCCAAAAAGTATTCTCAAGAAGAACAAGTTTTATGCAAAGAAGCATTTGATCAATTAAAACAGGGAATCAATAAGCAGGATTGGAACATGATTGGTAAATCGGCAATCCGTAGTGGAAAAATAAACCAACGTTTCTTGTTTAAACCAGAGTTAGAAGAAATCATTTCGGTAGCAGATCAATATCATGCTTATGGCGTTTGCGTAGCCCACAGCGGCACCGTAGTGGGAATATTATTGGACGTAGAGGGGAAGACTGTTTCACAGGTGAAAAATGCAATACTGGCCAAATTTAGCAGGCCTTTGGAGATTTTCAAAACAAAAACCATTGATGCTGTCAAGTACAAAACAAAACTAGAAGAGAGGGGTAATGCTTAACCAAACTATAGGTAAAATTAAACCTCTTGATCAAGATGCGATGGATGCTGTTCAGGATCGCCAAAACAACCTGACAAAACCTGCTGGAAGTCTTGGGCGCTTAGAGGAAGTCTCTATTCAGCTAGCTGGAATTTTTAGAGACCCGATGCCAAAGATCAAGAATAAAGTTATCATCACGATGGCTGGTGATCACGGTGTTGCCACCGCTGGCGTGAGCGCATATCCCCAAGAAGTAACCTCCCAAATGGTGTTGAATTTCCTTAAAGGTGGAGCGGCAATTAACGCACTTGCAGGCCATGTTGGAGCCCGGATCACAGTCGTGGATATGGGTGTCGCCTTCGAGTTTGAACCGCATCCAGATCTTGTGGATAAAAAAATCGCAAAAGGAACCCAAAATATGCTTGAAGGCCCAGCGATGACCCGGGAGCAAGCCGAGGCCGCAGTCATGGCAGGCATCCAAGTTGTCACTGTCGAAATCGAAAAAGGCTTGGATATTGTTGGTACGGGGGATATGGGAATCGGTAACACAACATCTTCTGCCGTAATCGCTGCCGTTCTAACAGGCGAACATCCTTCAAAGATCGCAGGGCGCGGTACTGGTGTAGATGATGAAGGCTTTGCGCGTAAGATCAACGCCATTGATACTGCACTAAGTATCAATAAACCTGATCCTAAAGACGGCTTAGATATATTAGCAAAAGTAGGCGGATTTGAAATTGGCGGTTTAATAGGTGTTATTTTAGGCGCAGCGGCTTATAATAAAGCTGTGATGGTAGATGGCTTCACCTCAACTGCAGCAGCTATGATTGCAGTTAGTATGGCCCCTGAAGTAAAATCATATCTAATCTCCGCTCACCGCTCGCAAGAATATGGACATCAATTGATGCTTGAGTGGTTGGGGCTTGATCCAATTATTGACCTGAACTTCCGTTTGGGTGAGGGAACTGGAGCGGCATTAGGAATTTCAATCGCAGAAGCCGCTTGTAAGGTGTTGTCAGAGATGGCAACATTTGCTGAAGCTGGCGTTTCTAGTAAAGAAGAATAACAATCAATCATAATGAACGGCTTACTCACCACCCATTACTTATAAGGAACAATTCAAAATGAGCGAACTTTTAGCTGCATTCCAATTCTTATCCATATTGCCTGCTGTAATTCGTAGGCCATTCACTGAAAAAGAGCTTGGTCGTTCGGTTGGTTATTACCCATTGGTCGGTTTAGCCATTGGCAGTGTGTTATTTGGGGTGATGAATGGAATAAGCCACTTCTTTTCATTTCAAGTAAGTGCGGCAGTCATATTGGTCTTGTGGGTGATCATAACGCGGGCAATTCACCTGGATGGGTTTTTGGATACCTGTGATGGTTTATTTGGTGGCTTTACGCCTGAGAAAAGGTTACTCATCATGCGTGATTCTCGTGTGGGTGCTTTTGCCCTGGTCGGAGGCGGGGTTTTATTGATCGCTATGTTTTCTGCGATTGAATCAACCAATAATAAAGTATATAGCTTGTTGCTCGCTCCTGTCTTTGGGCGTTGGGCGCTGTCTTTTGCCGTGGTTGCTTTCCCATATGCCCGGCCAGAGGGTATGGGCCGGGTTATTAAAGATAACAGCCATTGGCCGCAATTGCTGCTTGCGAGTTTTACCACTCTGGTAATTGCTTGGTTTGTCGGACAATGGCTCGCTCTCATTGTGTTTGGACTTGTACTTATACTCAGCTTTCTTTGGTTGAGGTATGTTTTACGCCTAATACCTGGACTAACCGGTGACATTTATGGCGCAACTTGTGTGATGATAGAAGTGTTAGTGTTGATCATTTTCAGCGCTGTTTATATTTAGGAGTTTGCATGGGTAAGTTAATCTTGATTTTAGGTGGGGCGCGAAGCGGGAAAAGCACATACGCTGAAATGCTTGCAAAAGAACTAGGAAATGATTCTGTTTTATATGTAGCTACTGCTGAAGCAAAAGACGAAGAAATGCGCTCCCGGATAGAAAGACACCAAATTGAACGACCCTCGACCTGGAAAACTTTGGAAGCCCCCACGGCTATTAGCGAAGGTATTCAAAAGACATGGGATGGGCAAGATGTGATCTTGATCGATTGCTTGACCTTGCTGGTCTCGAACATTTTGCTAGCTGGCACAGGTGGTGATGATGTGCCAGTTGATATGGAATTAGCGCAAGCGAGCATGCTGGTGGAAGTGGAAACTTTTGCTAAAACTATAGAAAATCTCAATGTCACTACAATTATTGTATCCAATGAGGTCGGGTTAGGCTTAGTCCCTCCTTATGAATTAGGGCGTGTTTATCGGGATGTTTTAGGGCAGGCCAACCAAAATATCGCCAAACGTGCTGATGAAGTGTATTTTTTGGTAGCTGGAATTCCTATGCAGGTGAAGTCGTAACTTGATGGGTCAACGCATAATCATCCTGGGTATTGCCTTGTTTTTTGATCTGTTATTTGGTGATCCGCCTAATGCTTTTCATCCTACTGCCTGGATGGGTTCTCTTATCGCTTTCTTTACAAACCATGCGCCGAATAATAAAAAACCTGGCATTCAATTTCTATATGGCGGCATGATT
>JAUXFJ010000066.1 GCA_030620065.1 Anaerolineaceae bacterium | reverse complement strand
TGTCAAATTTGCAGATCTTGTCTCGTATTTGAGCGAAGATGATGATACAACCTGTATTTCACTATACATAGAAGGTTTGCAAGATGGTCGTCGTTTTATTAAAGAAGGCCGCAAATCTAAGAAGCCAATCGTTGTGCTTAAAGCAGGTGTATCTGAGCATGGTGCAGCAGCTGCAGCTTCTCATACAGGATCTCTAGCAGGTACAGCAAAAATATATGGGGCAGCCTTCCAACAGGCAGGTGTAAGCCAAGCTACCGATTTAAACGATCTTTTTGATCGTACACTCGCCCTTTCACTCCAGCCACCCATGCAGGGCGAAAACCTATTGATCCTAACCAATGGTGGTGGTGTAGGTGTGCTCGCAACTGACTCCGCTGAGCGTGCAGGCGTGCCACTACATTTTGCGCCCGAAGATGTTCAATCTGAATTAAAGAAACACATGCCTTCCTTCGGATCAGCAAAAAATCCTGTTGACATGACCGGCATGGCAGGCAATGATTGGTATCACGATACCGTCAAGTTTTCATTCTCCCACCCCTGGGTAGATGGCTTAGTTGTTCTTTATTGTGAAACAGCGATGACCAAACCTAAAGAAATTGCCAAAGGGATATTTGATGCAATCAAAGAATCGGGCATTAAGAATAAACCAGTGACCGTCTCATTTGTCGGTGGTGAAAAATCCGATAAAGCCATGGAATGGCTTGTTGAAAATGGCATCCCTGCTTATGGTGCGCCGGATCTAGCCGTGAACGCCATGGGTGCCTTGCGCGAATATGGCAGAATGCATGACATAAATGGCTCGCAACCCTATCAGCCAAAGAAACACAACCCTGAGGAAGCAAAAAATATCATTACAAAAGCACGCACCGATGGACGGCTTGCATTAACCGAAATTGAAGCAAAGAAAATCTTTCAAGCCTATGGTCTACCAGTAACTCGCACAGAACTTGCGAGGAATGAAGAAGAAGCCATAAAACTAGCCAATGAAATTGGTTTCCCGATCGTCATGAAAATCGTTTCTCCCGAAATTCTTCATAAATCCGATGCTGGCGGCGTGAAAGTAAACATTAAAGATGAAGCAGGTGCACGGGAAGCTTTCCAAGCCATCCTCAAAAATGCAAGAGCTTATAAACCGGATGCCAATATTCATGGCATTGTAATTCAGAAAATGGCGCCTTGGGCAACAGAAGTCATTGTAGGCTCCGTGAATGACGCTACATTTGGACCGACTGTTATGTTCGGTTTAGGTGGAATTTTTGTGGAAGTCCTAAAAGACGTTACTTTCCGCGTTGCACCTATCTCGTTGACTGAGGCAAAACATATGTTGGAAGATATTCAGAGTGCACCAATTCTTTCAGGCGCAAGAGGTGAAGCGCCGCGCGATAAAGATGCCTTGGCAGAAGTACTAGCTGGTTATGCATACATGGTTAACGACCTTAAGGATGAGGTTTCGGAATCCGATGCCAATCCAGTTATCGTTTACGAAGAAGGAAAAGGCGTACAGGTTGTAGACGCCAGGATAATTTTGACAGACAAGTAACTCTCCCTCTGACATTCAAAGCCATTGTCATTGACCTATCAAAGACAATGGCTTTTTAATTGGACTAAATTAGGCCTATGTGCATCTATCTAATTTCCTTGTGATTATCACTTTCAAAACACGAGCACTGCACTTATAATATAATATCATTTGCAAACGCAGTATAACTAGCAACGAGTGAGGTATTTAAATGACTGGCATAAAAAAACACTATATCATTGATATGGACGGGGTTCTGGTTCATGGCGCTAGACTTATACCCGGTGCAGACGAATTTATTAAGCAGCTGCGTGATCAAAAACGCAAGTTTCTAATCTTAACAAATAACCCTCTTTATACGACCCGCGATCTTGCTCATCGCTTGCAAGTTATTGGCCTCGATATTCCTCAAAAACAAATTTTCACCTCTGCCATGGCAACTGCACTTTTTCTGCAGAAACAACGCCCTGATGGAAAAGCCTTTGTCCTTGGTGAGAGTGGACTCACAGAGGCGATCCATTCGATCGGTTACATCATTACAGACACAGAGCCTGATTATGTCGTCCTAGGTGAAACGCTATCCTACAATGTCGAACAGATTACAAAAGCTATTCGCTTGATTCACAATGGCGCTCGGTTCATAGCAACAAACCCAGATCCTTCTGGCCCCAGCGAAACAGGACTTGTTCCAGCCTGTGGTGCAATGGCAGCTTTGATCAAGGAAGCGAGCGGTGTTTCTCCATTTTTTGTTGGCAAACCTAACTCATTAATGATGCGCATGGCATTGAATTACTTGGGTACACATTCTGAGAATACAATCATGGTCGGTGATCGAATGGATACGGATATCGTCTCCGGTATCACAAGCGGCATGGATACAATTCTAGTATTCAGCGGTGTAACCAAACCTGAAGATCTTCACAAATACCCATACCTCCCGACCCACGTCTACGATTCCGTTGCTGACATCATTATCACAGCTCTTGAATAACTTATAGATTTTTGGTGGAATTTATTATTATGACTGATAAGAACTTTGATCGCAGAGATTTCTTGAAACTAAGTGCACTTAGTATGAGTGCACTTGCAATGACTCCCTTACCTCAATCCATTCTTGGTAAAAGCGGATCTAAATATGTCATGGTTGGGAATATGAAAGGCGTCAGCATCCACAAAGAAGCTACTGATAAGAGCATGATTTTATATCAGCGCTATCTTGACGATATCATAAATGTCTATTATGAGGTCACTGGAGAAGACGGCCCGAAATATAACCCTCTTTGGTACCGTGTATGGGGTGGCTACGTCCACAGCGCCAACCTGGTCACGGTTCAATACATCCTCAACCCAGTTGAAACATCCGTAAAGGAGGAGGGGCAGCTTGTAGAGGTGACCGTCCCTTATACACGCTCAATGCTTTATTCAAAAACATATGGCTGGGAACAGGCTTATCGTTTTTACTATGGCTCAGTGCACTGGTTAGTTGATATCATCACCGGACCAGATAATAAACCCTGGTACAAAATCAAAGACGAATTACTCAAAATCGATTTGGCTGCACCTGCAGAGCATTTTCGGTACATCACAGCTGAAGAGCTATCGCCCATATCCCCGGATGTCCCTGAAGGTAAAAAATGGATTGAGATCTCCCGTTATCATCAAACATTGAAGGCCTATGAGGATACCCGTATGGTACTGGATACCAAGATCTCTTCTGGCTTACCCTGGAATAATTTAGATACACCTAATGGTAAGTTTCGTGTCCAGACAAAGATGCCCTCAAAACACATGGGCGATGGCCTGCTCACATCGGATATCTATGCCTATGAATTAGTGGGAGTTCCCTGGAATTGTTTCTTTAACAAAGGGATTGCTACACATGGCACTTTTTGGCATAGCAACTTCGGCAGTCAAATGAGCCACGGTTGTGTTAATATGCAGACTAAAGACGCGAAATGGTTGTATCGCTGGACCACGCCAGTCGCTTCACCAGATGATTGGACAAAAAATGGTTATGGAACTGTAGTAATTGTCAACTAAGTCTAGTTCCCCACAAACTGCATAAATACCCGATTACCTAATAATCGTCCTTTTTTTGTCAGTCTTAAGCGTTGGTCAATGTCTTTACTCACCCACTCCACCAAACCCAATGCAGCCACTTCCAAGATCTCATTATTAAAAACATCGCAAATATTTTTATTAAATCGGTTTTGAAATGCTGCATTTGAAACACCAAGCTCCACCAATCTAAGACCCACCATCATCGTCTCTTGCATTTCCGTATAGTGATCGATAAAAATGCGTTCTTTATTAGCTGGTGAGTTTGGGAAGTTATCTGACACACTTGATGTTTCATTCATCGCTTGGATATAAGGCTTGATCATCGGTACGTTTTCTGTTCGGTAGTGATACATACTACTATGCGCACCTGCCCCAAATCCCAGATAAGGCTGATTTAACCAATATTGTAGATTATGTCTTGCTTCATACTGTCCATTTTTTGCCCAATTTGAGATTTCATAATGCTGATAACCTGCGCTTTCCAAGCGTTCCATGGCATATATATACATATCCGCTGCCAGATCGTCATCCTGACTCGGGAAAACGCCTCTTCCTATCCAATAGGCTAAACGAGTCTCGGGCTCTATTGTAAGGCAGTATAAAGACAAATGCTCTGGTTCTAAAACCAGCGCTTGTTCTAAGGTGTTCTTCCATGCGTCCAGAGTTTGCCAGGGCAGACCAAAGATCAGATCCAAGTTAATATTATGGAGCCCGACTTGATGTGCAACACGCATGGATGAAAGCACATCATAAACATCATGTATGCGTCCTAGTTTAACCAAATCAGAAGAATTCAATGACTGAACCCCCAGGCTCAGCCGATTAACGCCCAAATTAACCAATTTAGACAGCTCAGATTTAATAACCGTTCCCGGATTAGCTTCAATTGATATTTCTGGGTCTTCCGAAAACTCGAAGTTCCCTTGCAAAGCTTCAAATATAATCGCATATCCTTCAGCAGGAAGCAAAGATGGCGTTCCGCCTCCAAAAAAGACTGTGCCAATTGTCATTTTTCCATCGTTGCAATTCCCAACAATCGATATCTCACTCGCAACTGCATGAGCGTATTCCATTAAATATTTATTCATCCCTACATAAGTGATAAAATCACAGTATGCACAACGCTTAACGCAGAAAGGAATATGTATATATACACTGATCATCACGCTTGATTGTACCCAATTATCAGCTTAAACGGAATTTCTGGAGGACTTGCATAATTACCCATCCATAGGTATACTAAGCGAGAATTATTATGAGTACAGAAAACACTACCTCAAAAACTAAAATATGTCCTGTTTGTGGCACGCGATTGAGCGAAACGGCCACGCGCTGTCTTGTATGCGGCAGTGAACTAGAAGCAAAAGCAGAGTCCAAGTCAAGTTCGAAGGTTAATACAAAGCGCCTACCGGAGATAACACTCAGCCTGCCGCTTGCCTTAGGCTTATTGGCACTCTTTATCACATTGGGAGCTGTTGTCGTATTTTTTGCGCTTCGATCAAACCAACCCATTTCCGAAACTACACAAGCAGAAATCACTTCAACTTTAACACCAACTGAGACACTAACCCCAACAATCACATCAACCCCGACACTACAGCCAACCCTAACCCCACTACCGCCTCTTGAATACACGGTCGTTGATGGTGATGTATGCTCTTCAATTGCCGCGATCTTTGGCGTTTCAATTCAAAGCATCATCCTTGAGAACAATCTAAGTGCAAATTGTGAGATTTACCCAGGTAAGATATTATTAATCCCACAACCGACTCCCACAGCATCCCCTGAACCTTCTGCAACTCTCGATGAAGTCCAATCGACAGATGCAGCCTGTGAAAAAATACAGTATCAAGTGAAAGAGAACGATACACTCAGCTCAATATCGCAAACCTATAATGTATCGATGACTGCAATAAAAGAATATAATGGACTAGTCAGCGATATCGTATTTGAAGGTCAATACCTGACAATTCCACTTTGTGAACGTCAGCCAACACCTGGTCCGACACCCACACCGACACCCCCTCCGCCATACCCTGCTCCCAACCTGCTATTGCCGCTCGATGGCGCTCCATTCTCCCTTAGCAATGATGCAATCAGTCTTCAATGGGCAGCAGTTGGTGAATTGCGCGATAATGAAGCTTACGCCATTACAATTGAAGATGTAACCTCGCAAGAAGAAAAGCGTACGGTTGAATATACTACTGATACAAAGTTCATTTTACCTGTCGACTTCCGACCGACTGATAACGTTCCACACATTATGCGCTGGTGGGTTTCGGTTGTCCGTCAAATTGGAGCAACTGAAAATGGCGATCCCATCTGGGAACAGGCAGGACTAATCAGTGAAAAACGTGTCTTTAGTTGGATAGGTACAATAATTCAACCCACCCCCGTACCATAATAAAACAAAGCACATAAAAACAGGCTGGCAATCGCCAGCCTGTTTTATTATTTTAATCTTCAAGCGATTCAATAAAATGAACTGCCTGAATAGCTGCCGCAGCGCCCATGCCAGCAGATGTGACAACTTGCCTAAATATAGGATCAGCGATTTCGCCAGCAGCAAAGACACCCGGAACGCTTGTATGCATAAGCTTGTCTACAATGACATAACCACGCTCATCCATCTCAAGGTGTCCTTTAAAAATCTCTGAATTTGGTTTATGACCAATAAAAACGAAAACTCCATCTGTTTTGAAGTTACGTTCTTCATTATTTCTTACGTTCTTAATTCTTACCGCAGAAACAGTCTCATCACCAATGATTTCTGTGATAATTGAATCCCAAATGAATGTGATCTTAAGATTGTTTTTGGCTCTGTTCGCAAGGATAGTGCCTGCACGCAACTCATTGCGTCGATGGATAACTGTAACATTTTTAGCGAAGCGCGTTAGAAAAATGGCTTCTTCCAAAGCACTATCCCCGCCGCCCACCACTACAACATCTTTCCCCTTGAAGAACCAGCCATCGCATGTCGCGCAGTAAGAAACCCCACGACCAGTCAGTTCTTTTTCGCCAGGGATGTTCATTTTTTTCGCATCAGCCCCGGTAGCTATTATCACTGAATCAGCAGAATATGATTTTGAATAAGTTTCTAATCGAAATGGTCTCTTGCTAAGATCCACAGCTGTGACCTGGTCATATTCCACAACCGCACCAAATCTTTCAGCTTGCTGTTGAAAAAGGCTACCCAATGCTTCACCCCCAATACCCTCAGGAAATCCGGGGTAGTTCTCTATCGAATGCGTCAGAGATGCTTGCCCATGTAAGACTAAACCCGAAAAAACAAGAGGTTTAAGTTCTGCTCTGGCTGCATAAAGCGCAGCGGACAGACCCGCTGGCCCAGACCCAAGTATGATAATCGAATGGTGATTTTTATCCTGCATGATTACTCCTGTGCGTTGTTTATATCACTATTAGATGCAAGTATATGCGAGAAGTTACACTTATAAATAAGCATCAGCTATCTTTAATGCCTTATCAATGACATCAAATCCTTGCTCCAGCTGTTCATCTGTAATTATTAAAGGAGGGATGATCAAAATGACATTATAATGAATATATAAAAATACCCCATGATCTAGTATATATTCTTTTATCCTCTTCATTACGTTCGATAATGGTTGATTAAAACCTGAAAGAGGCTCTTTGGTCTCTCTGTCTTTTACTAATTCAATTGCTCCAAAAAGACCAATTGATCTAACATCACCTACTGAAGGGTGCTTGTTCATTAGTGCTTTTAATAAATTATTGAGTTTAACTCCGCTGCGTTCAGCCTTTTCAACAAGCTTATCCTCCTGCATGACTTGAATTGTCGCTATCGCTGCAGCAAGCGAAATTGGATGCCCATTATATGTCAAGCCGCCATAAAAGACTTTATCGTTGAAGTGTGCTGCAATCTCGGATTTCATGGCGACAGCGCCCAATGGCGCATACCCTGATGTTAATCCCTTCGCCATCGTGATTATATCCGGTTCAACCCCCCAATGATCCACAGCAAACCACTCGCCTGTCCGTCCGAATCCGCTCATAACCTCATCTGTGACCATCAAAATCCCATACCGGTCACACAAAGCCCTTACACCCTGCATATAACCTTCAGGCGGAATAATGATCCCATTCATACCGGTAACCGTTTCTATCAATATCGCAG
>JAUXFJ010000059.1 GCA_030620065.1 Anaerolineaceae bacterium | reverse complement strand
CAAGGCTCTTCTCGGTGAACCTGTTGGTACTCTGGTTACTGCATAATCATGCAATTAACACCAAATCTGTTCTTATCAATCAAGCTTAGTTCAGAAACAGGTATTGCCCCAAAACTATCTAAATCAACAATGCAAGTATAAAACAACTTCTTTTTGTCTCCGGCTTGAGAATCTCACCATTCCACGCTATATACCGATTAATAATCCGTTCATCATAATAATTCAAGTCTTTTATATTTCCTCTTTTTAGTGTATCCTTAAAGGATCAATTACCTTGATTAGTATAAGGAGGCCTTTGTGATCAAAGATACCATAAGAGAAGCCGCACTTCGCATGCAAAATGCTCTAGATGTACTGGACGAGGACCTGGTAGGTATCCGCACCGGAAGGGCGTCACCTGGTTTGGTTGAACGCCTTCCAGTTGATTATTACGGTGCTCAAACCCCGCTCATTCAACTGGCAACTATCAGCGTTCCTGAACCGCGCCAGTTGCTCATCCGTCCCTTTGACCCGTCAACATTAAAAGAAATCGAACGCGCTATCCTCGTTTCTAATTTGGGCCTCACACCCAACAATGATGGTAAGTTAATTAGATTAAACCTGCCCCGATTAACAGAGGAGCGGCGCAAAGAACTGGCCAAGATCGTTCGTAATCGCCTCGAAGAGACTCTTATTTCAATTCGGAACATTCGCCGTGACTTGATCAAAGACCTGCGCGAGTTCGAAAATGAGAAACTAATATCAGAAGACGACCTTGAACGCGGCGAGAAAGATCTGCAAGACCTGACTGACAAGATGACCGCCAAGGTTGATGGAATTGGTAATAAAAAAGAAAAGGAAATCATGGAAGTCTAAGAACTTTATGGAAGCACATAAAATTTCTGAATTAACAAAAATCCCCTTACACGTCGCCATCATAATGGACGGAAATGGCCGCTGGGCTGCTCAACGCGGTTTACCACGTCTTGCTGGCCACCGTGCAGGCACCGAAAATTTGCGCACTGTTATCAGCGCCGCTGCAGATTTCGGGGTTAAATACATTACCTTTTACGCCTTCTCCACAGAAAACTGGAAACGCCCAGAAGATGAAGTAAAAGGTTTAATGCGCCTTCTATCAGAGTTTATCGACCGTGAAATGATTAAGCTTCACAAGCAGGGGGCGCGCCTGCTACATATCGGACACCTGGAAGGCCTGGGACCCACACTCGAGAAGAAAGTTCGTGATGCAATTGAACTAACCAAGGATAACAAAACAATCACTGTGATCCTGGCTTTTAATTACGGGGGGCGTGACGAAATCATTACAGCTATCAAACAGATGCTGTCGGAAGGTGTCCCGGCTGACGAGGTAAATGAAGATCTCATCAGTAAACATATGTTCACAGCAGGTATTCCCGACCCTGATCTGGTGATCCGAACCTCCGGTGAGCAGCGCACAAGCAATTTCCTCGTTTGGCAGAGCGTTTACTCCGAATGGGCTTTCCCTAAAGCCTATTGGCCTGATTTTAACAAGGAAGCTCTCCTTGAAACTCTCATCGAATATAGCCAACGCGATCGCCGTTTCGGTGGTCTTACAGATCCAAAAAAACAAGAATAGGCACTATGCTCTCAACGCGCGTTAAATCTGTGTTGGTTATTATCCCTTTGAGCCTGATCATGTTCTACCTGGGAGGTATCCCCTTCCAGATTTTCATTATCGCCGTCCTGGGAATAGCTGCCTGGGAATATTGGCGCTTGTTCCGTACTATGGGTTTTACACCCTCATTATTCATTATTCTTGGCGGCGTGTTGATCTTCGTCCTTCACCGTATCTTCTTCGGCATTAAATACTCTGATATCCTCTTTGGAATAACAATCTTTCTCGTCGCGTTCTACAGCCTGATCCGCTACGAATTAGGCAATGAAGACGCTGCACTAAGTTTCGCCCTCAACCTTGCGGGAATCTTCTATTTGGGTTGGGTAGGTAGTTATTTCATTTCTATTCGCAGCCTCCCCGATGGGCGTTGGTGGTCATTGACTGTATTACCAATCATCTGGTTAGCTGATTTGGGCGCCTATACCATTGGGAAACCATGGGGAAAGCATAAAATGATGCCCCGCCTCAGCCCTAAAAAGAGCTGGGAGGGCTTCCTGGGTGCAGTAGCATTTGGTATTGCTGCGGGGGCACTTTTAAGTCTCCTGTGGCGTCCTTTTCTCCCGGATTTAACTATATGGAAGGCAATGCTGATGGGCTTGATCTTATCGCTGCTAACACCCTTGGGCGATCTGACCATCAGCCTCTTCAAGCGCGTTGCACACATGAAAGATTCAGGCAATCTCATTCCGGGACATGGCGGCGTTCTTGACCGTATCGACACCTGGATTTGGGCTGCTCTGATTGGTTACTACCTGGTATTGGTGTTGGATTGCATATAACATCGATTAAATAATTACGTTGTTAAACTAATAAGTCCCTTTTCATAAAAGCATCTCAACCGAAGAAAGGCTAAGCTGCTTTTTCAGCGTTATATGAATATAAAAATCAGGACGGCTTGTGCCGTCCTGATTGCTTGTCCTGCTTCAGCACACTTGCAATTACTTGATTTCGTATATCAGGCTGGCCTCCACAGTGATGACCAACGTCCCTGCCGAGACAGGCACTTCAGCATAAGCCATTTCCATCCCGACGTCCCTACCAACAGGATAAGGTTTTGCACCGCCAGAACTGTACACGTTGATGGTCTGCAGCTCGCCCAGTGAAACGCCTGCCGCGGCTGCAATAGATTCTGCCTTTGCACGTGCGTCCTGAATAGCCAAATCACGCGCCTGCTCCACCGCGGCGGTCTTATCTTCGACATCAAAACTGATTCCGTAGATATTGTTTGCACCTGCCTTGACGGCAGTATCAAGCAGTTTACCAAGCTGCGTTAGGTCACGCACGGTTACATAAATAGTGTTTTCAACAACATAAGTAGTTTCTGATACCTCCCCTTTAGTATCATACTTCTGCCTCGGATACACATTAAAGCTGGTAGTCCGAATATCCTTTTCTTCCACACCCATTGCGGCAAACTTATCGGATATGTCAGCCGCTTGAGCCGTGTTCCCGTTCAGGGCTGTGCTGACATCATCTGCTTCTGTGCGCACGCCGATGTTAATATAAGCGATGTCAGGCACTAATGTGACCTGTCCGTTCCCGCTAACGTTCATCAAGCGCTGTGAATCACAGTTCTGGGGGCAAGTTACAGGTGCGCAGGAAGCCAGAAGCGCAACAGCAATGATTCCAATACTTAGTAATTTAATTTTCTTTGACATTTTTATCTCCTCAACATCTAAATTATTGTTATATTCTAGACGCATAGATGTAAAATAAAGTTCCAAAGACATGAGATCATTTGAATCTTCACTCAGATTTCATCTTATTCATTATAATTAGGGCTGCCAGATCATAAGCTTGTAACCTTGGAGTGAAAAAACAAACCTCTCAATACTCAGGAATGGTACCCAATGCCAGTCAATTTCGTTCAAGTAAAAGAAAGCTTGAAGACTTATAGCGAGAAAGTCAAAGTTATAATAAATCAGCAAGCCGCGCTTGAAAAAGAGCTTTGGACAAACTTCAATGAAAAATCGGACCTCTATCAAGAGCTGAGAGAGTTTGTATTAAAAGCCTCTCAACGAATTAACAATCTCTGGTGCGCCTGCCCCACAAATGAACCCCTCTTGAGCCACCATGCACTCCCGCATCTGCCGCAGCAATACACTATTCTGGCCGCGGATGGCTCCCAAATCAAACCTGACCGCCATAAAGCGATCCAGTTCTGCATTATCAACGTTGGCGTGATCAAAGCCCACATGGGCTCCGGGCAGACACCTCAGTGCTATACCCACAGCGAATTGCTCGATTATGACCAGATCTTCAGTACAGATGGCGCTTTGATCGATGAAGATACCGTCGCCCTGCAGCGTGACTATGCCGAACGTGCCGCACTTGCCACATATGTTCAGGATGAAAAAGGTCAAATCATCACCCTGACCGATGGCCCCCTGGGTCTCTACAAAGGCACTCGCTCTGATGCGCTTCAGCAAACTTGGGAAGCAAAGATCCTCAAAGTCTATCAACAGCTTGAGAAACACGGCGTCATAGCCGCAGGCTATATTGATAAACCGGGCAGCGACCTGATCGGGCGCTTATTCAGCCTGATTGACCTTTCTGAAGACCAGCTGCGCAACTATAGGTCCCAAAACAGACATTTTAAAGGCATTTCTGACGCGATTTTACTCAGCAGGGTGCTGAAGACACACCCGGGAGAACGCTCGGCCGTCTTTCAGCTAATCTCCAAACCAGACAAAACCACAAACGGAAGTTTGGATGTGTACTTTTTCTATTTGAATGTCGGGCAGCTGCAGCAACCCAATCTTGTCAGGATCGAATTTCCTGCCTGGGTTGCCAATTCGCCCGAACAGATAGACCTTCTGCATGCCGCCGTATATAATGAAGTCAGAGTCCTGGAAAGACACCCTTATCCCTATATCCTCCACCGTGCGCACGAGCTCGCCGTGATCCATTTTGATGAATATGCCGAGGTGGAGCGGCTGCTATTCGAAGAATACCTGCAACAGGGCATTCCAATGGGTATCCAGTCAAATAAAGAAGCCAACAAGATGTTGAGCGGAAGATGAAAGAAAAACTATGAGCGATACCAATAAAATCATGATAGGAAAACTGCTGCGTTCAGACAACACCGGTTTTGTAGCTGGCTGCCGAGTTTCGGAGCTCCAGGCGCCCACTTTTGGCGCACTCGTGAAGGTACCCATTGAAAATGGGACCGAAATTTACGGGCTTGTTTCAAATATCAGCATCAGCGACGATGGTTTGGTGCGCCAGATCGTCTCCGGAGCTTCGATCCCTTCCGAATACACCGCAGATAACCGCTATAATCGCAACTTGCCCGTTGAGATCAGCGTTTTGGCTGTCGGCTATCAGGAAAAGGAGCGCATTTATCACCTTTTGCCGCCCCGCCCACCCTTGAGTCTGGATTCGATCTATCTTTGCAGCCAGGATGAACTCTGCGATTTCACGTCAGCAGGTCATTTTGGCTATTTCCGCCATATCTTGCGCGCCACAGACCTGCCCATTGGCGAGTTGTTAGCCGCTCATCTCAAGGATGCGCGCAGCGCACACGACTCAAAAGGAGATGAAACCTGGTTCAACAACGCTGCACAAGAGCTGATCACGCTTCTGCGTGACGATTATCATACCCTGATGAGTGTTTTGGGAGCTCTGGCAGATTTTTAACTTCAGCAAACATGCACAGAAAGCATCTGTACAGGCAGCAAGACTTGTACGAAGGTCTTAATTTAATCGAAATTCAGCATCAGAAAAGGATGTTTGTATGGAAAATAGCATAAACCAGCCTTCAAATCCGAAGAATCCCGCCATCGGTTATGTAGTAGGGGGCGGACTTCAGGAAAACCTGCAGGTTCGCCTGAACATTCCCGCCCAAGAGGTTCAGGAAGGAGCTTTTGTGGTCCTGGAAAGCGGCGACTGGCGCTTCTATGGACTGGTCACCGACCTGCAGCTCGGCGCAACCGACCCGCGCTTTGCTGATGAACAGAGCGAAAATCGCCTGCCGGCACAGCTTGCCGTCCTGCTCCACGGACAGACACTCTACACCAATCTCTCAGTTTTATCCGCATTAATGATGGAAATCGGTCCCAAACCTGGCGCACCCGGGTACGAATCCTGGCGCAGCGCCCATCTGGATGTACCAACGCATCCCATTCCCGTCAAAACCGTCCCGCGTCATCACTCCGAAGTGCGTTTGGCTGATGTAAGTGATATTGCCGAGATCTTTGGAGAAGAGAACGGTAAGGAAATCTTTCGTATCGGTGAGACGCGTGAGCAGGGCCACGCGGTTTGTATTGACCTCGATAAGTTCATCCAGCGTTCCTCGGGTATCTTTGGCGCCACTGGCACAGGCAAATCCTTCCTGACGCGCGTGATCCTTTCTGGCCTCATCCATGCTGACCATGCTTCAGCACTGATTTTCGATATGCATAACGAGTATGGCCCTGATGATACGGCTTCAGATACCGGTTTACCTGTCCCAGGCTTACGTAATAAATTCACAAGCAAAGTACGCCTGGTCGGTTTGGGTGCCGATGCCACTTTTCGCAGCACTCAGACAGATTTCAACCTTGAAATTGCCGAATCCGACATCCGCCCTGAAGATATTCTCATGCTCGTCAGCGAGTTGAACCTGCGCGAGACCACTGCATCTACCCTGTCAGCTCTCGTCAAGGATTTTGGTGCGTCCACCTGGTTCCACAAATTCAGGAATATGCGCGTGAATGCCACCGTTGAGGACGAAAACAACGCCGGAAAACGCATTCCAGCGCCAGACAGCGTTGCGGTCTGGGCAGACCAGTCCGGAATTAATGTAATGGCAGCAGAAGCGCTGCACAGCAAACTAGGCCGCCTTTTTGGCAAAAAATACATTGTGGAATCACCCGCTGCAGATACGCTGAGTGAGGTCATCAAACTCTTGGAAGACAAAAAACACATTGTGCTGTCGTTTAGCGATTACACCACTGATTTAGACTACCTGCTGGTGACCAATCTCATCACCCGCCGCATCCGGGCTGCCTGGGAAGTAAAAACTAACAACTTCCGCAGCGGCAAGGCAGAAGAACCCCGCCCCTTGGTGGTTGTTGTCGAAGAAGCGCACAAGCTGCTCAACCGCGAAATGGCATCCCAGACCACATTCAGCACCATTGCTCGTGAAATGCGCAAATACTACGTTACCCTGCTGATCATCGATCAGCGCCCTTCCCAAATCTATGACGAGGTCATGTCGCAGCTTGGCACGCGCATATCTGGATGGCTGGGGGATGAGGATGATATTCGTGCAGTTCTTTCCGGTCTGGCAGGCCGCCAGGCGCTGCGCGGCATGCTGGCTCGCCTTCAGCCTAAAGAGGAAGTTCTGATGCTCGGCTGGGGTGTGCCCATGCCCATCCCGATCCGTTCACGGCGCTACGACCAGGCATTTTGGGAAGAGCTCCTGGGGAAGAAAGCCAATCCTAAAAAAATCGACCGTGACCAGCTCAATAAAGAAATGGGTTTTTAACGCATGATCCCACTTAAACTGAGCCTCTCCGGTTTCCTTTCTTACCGTCAGCCAGTCACGCTGGATTTCACCAGCTTTGATCTGGCGTGCATCTCGGGTGCCAATGGTGCCGGAAAATCCTCCCTTTTGGATGCGGTCACCTGGGCGCTATTTGGTCAGGCACGCAAACGCGACGAATCGCTGATCAACACTGCTTGTGATGCTGCAGAAGTCACCCTTGATTTCCTCTACGAAGACAATACCTACCGTGTGCACCGTGTCAACAAACGCGGAAAAAGTTCATCCGTTGACTTTTTTATCCAAATTCCGCCCGCTCAAGACGACTCAAACGGCTGGAAGACACTCAGCGAACGCACCCTGCGGGCTACCGACATCCTGATCGAAAAAACCCTGCGCCTGGATTATGAGACATTTATCAACGCCTCCTTTTTCCTGCAGGGCAAGGCAGATCAGTTTGCCCAGCAGCGCCCTGCAGACCGAAAGCGCATCCTCAGCAGCATCCTCGGTTTGGATATTTGGGAAGCTTATCGTGAACGCGCATCCCTCGAACGCCGCCAACAGGAAGGTGAAATTACAACGCTTGATGGGCGCCTGCACGAGATCCTGGTTGAATTGGAAGAAGAAACCGACCGCAAAACCCGCCTTGCAGAACTTGAAAAGCAGCTTGCCGCTGCTACCGCCGACACCCGGAAAAAAGACAAGGCACTAAAAACCCTCAGAGAGCAGGAAACCGCTCGACAAGAACGAGCCGAAATGCTCAATACGCTGAAAAAGCAGTTGGATCTGACCAGCCAAAACCGCGACCGCAATGCTGCGCTTATAGCGGAACGCCAGGGCGAATACCAAAACGACCAAAAACTGCTCGATAATGCAGCAGAGACCGAAGCAGCCTATCAAGCCTGGCTGGATGCACGTACGAAACTGAGCGAGTGGGAACAGCTCGCGGAACAGTTCCGTAAATCAGAATCCCGCCGTCATGAACCGCTGCTTGCCATTGAAGCGGAAGGGGCTCGTCTTACACAGGAGCTTTCCAGCCTTGAAGCAGCCTATAACACCCTCCAGGCCGCAGAAGAGCGCCTGCCAGAGCTCAAGGAAGAACTGCAATCTGCGCAGAAGTCTGCTAAAGCCATCCAAAAGAAGATGACTGAGCGGTCACATCTCGAAGAAGATATCAGCAAGCTGCATCAGGATCAGGCAGATGCACGCGCCGAAAACCCCCGCCTGCGGGATGAAATGAAAGAATTAAAAGAACGCATTGACCAGCTTGAAGGCGTTGAAGGCGCAGACTGCCCACTTTGCGGGCAATCGCTCT
>JAUXFJ010000137.1 GCA_030620065.1 Anaerolineaceae bacterium | reverse complement strand
TGCGAATTGCCATCGTAAATATAAGTATATTGCTCGTTAATCGCTAAAGTGCTCACCAAATTGACCAGCACATCACCCTCCAATGTCTTCATCGGCAAGGACCAGGGAAAATCATTCATATCGCCCATGACAATAATATTCGCATCCGGGTCGACTGCCAACAAGTCTTCAACAAAAAGCTTAACCACCTGGGCTTGTGTCGTTCGCTGGATCTCAGATTCTAAAAATGGCGGTTGAATATCACCAAAAAGCGCACCGTCGCCACTCTTGGAATTAAAATGATTTACAACGACGAACAGAGCCTGCCCATTAAATGTAAACTCAGCAACCAAAGGTTTTCGGCTGTCAAAAAAGGCTAAATTTTGCGGATCAATACGTCCAGGGTTTAGTGAAAGTGAGGGATTGCCGCCTGAGTTGATAATCTTGACAGCAGTCTCAGCATCTCCAGGTGTACCGCCGCTAAAGGTCAATCCGCGATCTGTTCGGTAAAGGATCCCAACCCGGATATTCCCGCCAGGCGCACCGCCATCCTTGTGCCGAACAGGATCAATATTCAAGAAATGATACTCAGGACCACCTGCCACACTGATCGCATCAATGATCAATTGATAGGTTTGGTCTGCGGCTGTACTTTCCGTATCCAGCATACCATCATTATCCTGTATCTCTTGCAGCCCAATGATATCGGGTGAACGCATCAGATCCACGATATGGTGCGCCAAATTTTCAAGCCGTTTGGGGTTATCTTCTGCATCCAAGTTTTCTACATTATAAGTAGCAATTGCAATTTGCGTTTCCGATATTTCTGGAGCAGGAAGCTCTTCTTCCAACCCTGCTGATTCAAATTTCGGCTTTACAATTGGTTGAAGCTTGAAATTTCCATATGTATAATCTAAAATCCCGATGATTGGTTCAATAAAAATATCACCTACTTGAACCGAAGGCATCATTATAAAAGTATCATCCAGAAGGATCCGCTCAGGATTTTGATCAGTTTCCTGTAAAATGATCCCCCCACGTACCGAAAGTACACCAGCATTAGCTCCTCTATCTGGTACAACTGCAATCTCTTTATATTTCGAGGTGGAACTGACCGCCACTGCGTCATTCAATTGGATCAACATGGATTCCATGCTTTCATAAAAATCCAAGCCATCTTCTTCAGGGTCGAAAACGCCAGTGCTTGCAGCTGACCCATCAACGTCATTTTCAATCACTTCAGTGGGTTGTGTCCGCCCCCCTATTCCAATAATCGTGGCTTCTGGTATTGCATTCCCAGTTGATAGCACTTCATATTCTGGAAGTGTGATCTGGGTAATTGTAAGAGAGTTGCCTCCCGCACCAGCTGGATTGAACTCATCGACTTTCCCATTCACAAGCACTGCATCACCCCGTTCTACTTTGGGAATCCTTCGTGTCAAAACGAAGATACCTTCTGAAGTAGCAATATCTGAATCCGGGTTTGGGTCCTGCATATAAAAACCATCAGCTCTTTTAACGGTCACTATGCCAAAAACATTTTGGACTTCCAATCCCTCAAACGGTGAAATGTGCCCCGCACCTTGTATCTCGCTGATCTTATCTCCGTCAGGGATTTCAACGAATTCATCCCTCGTTGCCGTAGGTTCTGGGGCTTCTGTTGCTATCTCAGTCGCCGTTTGAGTCGGCGTTGAGGCTGGTGTAGGCTGCTGATCAGCCTTACAGGCTGCAAGTAAGAAAATGATCATCAGAATGCATATTACCCGGAATGAACGGTTCAATTTCATGTTTTTTTCTCCTACAGAATAACTTCACTGAAATATGGCTAGCTGTTTGACCTAAATCATCATAACATACTTGCTTTTAACGAACAGTGTTATTTCTAATTTATTGCTCATTCTACTTCGAAAATAGTTTTGTGTATACTCAATCCATTCATGCTCTACCAAATTCTTTATATTTGAAGTAAAATAAACGCATGGAAATCCAAATAGCAATCGCCAAGATTAATAAATTCGCATCACCAGATAGTGGTGATACTGTTGAATTTATTGAACGCCCTAATGGAGGCATATCAGTAGTTTTAGCTGATGCAAAGCTGAACCAAAAAAGCTCCAAAGCTCTTTCAATGAAGGTTGTACACCGTGTGGTCAATTTAATTGGTGAAGGTGTCCGTGATGGCATAGCTGCCAGAGCCGTTTCAAGCGTACTCTACAAAGAAAACGCTGGTAATGTTTCTGCATCTTTGAATATTCTCTCAACGGATTTGGAAACTAACACTATTGTGATTACAAGAAACAATCCCGCACCAGTGATTATCATTAAAAATGGTCAAATCAGCCGCTTAAGCGCTGAGAGCATTGAACTCGGTCATCAAGAAAACATTGAACCTTCAATCAATGAAATTCCATTAGAATGCGGCACAACAGTGGTCATGTTCACAGATGGAGTTGTCAATGCAGGGCAATCACAAGGTCTTAGCTATGATCTTTTCACTACCTTGGATGCTCTCGTTGAAGAACAGGAGCCAACGGCAAATGAAATCGCCGAATTCCTGCTTTCACAAGCCATCAGCCTTGATCAAGGAAAACCAGAGGATGATATGTGCGTAGTTGTTTTACAAACTACACCCCATGAAGACAATCCTGTCCTTCGATTAATAGTTAAAATACCGGTGTAATTTCACATTATTGATTTCGATTACGAAAGAAAACAACACTCATCGCCAGCCCCCGGCTGGCGATTTAGGCTTAGGGAATTGAAACATCAAAATGACTGATATAGGATAAAATAGACTTTGGTCACATATCACAAATAATCAGGAGGAAACTATGCGCAAAGAAGTTGTGCTCATCACCGGCGCTAACGGCGAGATGGGTCATGGTTTGATCAATCACCTTCACAACAAAAATATTAACATCGTTGCCCTGGATATTGCTCCTTTAGACAAAAGCTTACGCCCTAAAGTAAGCACCTATATAGTTGGCGATGTACTTGACCAAATGCTTTTAGGGAGATTGGTTGTTGAACATCAAATTTGCACAATATATCATTTGGCTTCAATCCTGTCTACAAAAGCAGAATATAACCCTGAAACAGCCCACCGCATTAATGTGGAAGGCACGCTGAATCTGCTGCGCTTGGCAGTTGAGCAATCACAATGGCAAGGAACCTCAGTAAAATTTATCTATCCAAGCTCTATTGCCGCATATGGGGTTGCTACACTGCAAGAAAAAGCATCTGCAGGCAAGGTCAAAGAAGATGAATGTGCTCACCCAACAACAATGTACGGATGCAATAAGCTGTATTGCGAGCACCTGGGGCGCTATTACAACTCATATTACCGTCAATTAGCAGTCGATACTGCCAACACACACACTGTCGATTTCCGCTCAATCCGTTTCCCGGGACTGATAAGTGCGGAAACAATGCCCACAGGTGGGACGAGCGATTATGGCCCCGAAATGCTGCACGCAGCCGCCAGCAATGAACCTTATGACTGTTTCGTCCGTCCAGACACACGCATACCCTTCATGGTAATGCCTGATGCCATCAAGGCTTTGGTTAAACTCGAAGCCGCTCCTCGCAACCGTTTAACCCAATTTGTCTATAATGTGACCAGCTTCAGCCCTAGCGCGCAGGAAATCTTTGACATCGTTCTCGCGGCTTTCCCAAATGCGGAAATTCATTTTACAACTGATGAACCCCGCCAGAAGATCGTAGACTCATGGCCTGAAGATATTGATGATTCGGCTGCCCGTCGTGATTGGGACTGGGCGCCTGATTATGGAGTAGAGAAAGCCTTTAACGAATACCTTATCCCAGCCATAAAACAACGCTACCGCCCGGAATAGAGAATTAAACAATAAACATGCAAGAGATTCATTCTGATGACCATCCCGAATTTCGTATCTTCACTTTGAAACCTGTGTTAGTTTTATTGATACAATAAAAATTCTAATTAGATTTTGAGTACTTTTTTATGCCCCTTTATGAATACGCTTGTTTAAACTGTGGCCACCGTTTTGAAACCTTGCGCAGGATTAAGGATGCTGACGCAACCTTACCCTGTGAGAAATGCCACAGCAATAATGTAAAACGATCAATCTCAGTATTTAACGCAGTAAGCAATGGCGTCTCTATCACCAAATCAAATAGTGACTGCAGCGGATGTTCGGGGGGAACTTGCAGTTCATGTGGAGTTTAAATTATGAAATCATTTAAAGATAAATTAGTCTTAATCACTGGCGGCTCAAGCGGGATAGGCTTGGCACTAGCAAAAGAGCTGGTCTCAGAAGGCTCTCATGTATGGGTCTTGGCACGCGACCAGGAGCGTTTGGATGGCGCTCTCGCTATTCTTAAAACCCTCAAGATTGATGATTCTCAAAAGCTGGGAACCATCAAAGCCGATGTTACGGATCTGCCTGATGTATCCAGGCTTCTAAAGGCTTGGTCCGAGAAGAACGGCACCCCCGACCTGTTGATCAATTCCGCCGGTGTTGCCCATCCAGGATATTTCCAGGAATTAGACCTGGATATCTTTCACTGGATGATGGATGTGAATTATTTTGGTACGGTAAATATCATCAAGGCAGTCATCCCTGACATGATAAGTCGAGGCTCTGGCTATATCGTCAACCTTTCATCACAGGCAGGTTTCATCGGCGTATTTGGTTATACTGCTTACGGTGCATCAAAATATGCCATCAGAGGTTTTTCGGACGCCCTGCGTGCAGAAATGAAACCTCTGGGAATCAATCTGTCAATCGTTTTCCCCCCAGATACGGATACACCCCAGCTGATCTATGAAGAGCAATTCAAACCATTTGAGACCAAAGTTATCGCAGGAAGTTCAAAAGCGCTCTCAGCAGAAAGAGTTGCCAACATCATCCTGAGCGGGGTCAGAAGAAACAAATACATGATCATCCCGGGTATTGAAGGCAAGCTATTTTACCGCTTGACATCAATCTTAAAGAACCTGACCTATACGCTCATGGACATGATGGTTAAATCCGCACAAAAGAAAAAAAAGCTCGCTCAAAAGAAGCATAATTCCTGAGTCGTAGGGGCAACCCCCCGTGGTTGCCCTGGTTTGGTTGGTGGGTAGGGACGGGGAGTCCCAGTTGTGTTCTGGGGGGGGGGAAGCCCTGCA
>JAUXFJ010000042.1 GCA_030620065.1 Anaerolineaceae bacterium | reverse complement strand
AATTGGGTATATTAAAAGCAATCCATCCCAGCCTTCCATGGAACCCTGACATTGCCGAAAAGCTTAAGGATTTGGACCAATTAGAGATAGATCCGCAGTGGAAAATAAAAGATCATATTGAGCGCCTTAGCATCCAGCAAGCACTAGGCTTCATATGCTGGCTTAGCGATATGCCCGAAGATGAGATGCAGAGTCTGTCCAGCCGTTTGCGTTTCAGCGCCAGATTGACACGCTACCTACAGCAAGCTGCAGCGCTGCAACGCGACCTGCCCAATCTGACCTCAAAAAAACCCAGTCAGATTTTCAACCGCTTATCGGATATCCCTCACCTGGTCATTTATGCTGTTTATCATAACGCCCCTGAGCATGAACAGCGGGAGATCCTCTGGGTTTATATTAGCCAATACTCGAAGATAAAACCATTAACGAGTGGAAAAGACCTTCTAAAACGCGGCCTCGAAACATCCCCGATGTACGGAGAGATATTAAGTGCCCTTCGAGATGCCTGGCTAGATGGCGAGATCCAATCGACTGAAGAAGAAAAAGCATATTTGGAAAAAATCTTAAAATAATTCAAGCCTTCAAACTGCTTGCTTTGGTATAGAATTGCCGATCTAGGAACTTATTAAAAACCTGCATCATCAGGATAAATGATACAGGTTTTATTATTTTAATTTAACTGGGTTGCTCAGCATAGCTAAGCAAAAGGAATCATTCTACCCAGGACATTACCTTTGCTTTGACATCTTCATAATCTTCATCGCGCAGGTCTTTGGAGATGCCAAATAAGTTACGGTAGCGTTCAGTCGACAGCACCAGCCCAAATTTTGTTTCACGCACGGCAGTGATATCGCTGCTTTTAACGCGCAGTTCTGGCATACGCGGCTGGCTCTGAATGATACTGTCATCGTCAATTTGAAGTATATATTCCTGCCAATGTTGCTGCCGCTGTTTTATGGCGCGCCAAGCGGAAAACCCAAAGAGCACTACTATTAATGGAATAATCATTAAGCTCATAAAGCCACTCGTAGAAAGCTGCTCCCAGTTCATCCATACAGCCGCGATAATTAGGACAATACCAGTAATGATATATAGAAGGATGATGCTGCGCCGCGCTTTGGAAAATTTTTCGGGGTCAAGTCGATATACTTTCATTAGATTGCTGCTCCATGTGATCTATATTAACATCATTATAGCTGAAGAAGTGATTAAATTCTAATAAAAGAATTACTCTGTGATATTGACGTTACCCTATTAGACCTGACCGGCAAAGGGATTATCTATTTCCCTCAAGAGGGAGGGGATAAGTTTTCTATATCTGACCCAGATCGCAGGGCGGTTGGCTGAGATAGCGTAAATTGAAGTATAACCAGGTGATGAGACGTTCAAATGTTTTCACAACAGCACCTTATTGAATAATATATGCAGTAAGTTCAAATACATAATAGTGGCTTGAATCAAGACCTTCAGAGCTACCCCCTACGATTCCCACGCCATCACAGAATATCAGCAGAATGTCACCTTTCTGTGAAGGGCTTGATAATTGCGTGCAATCAACTGTATCCCCCGTGGGTAGAATTTGTTTAAAATGCTTTTCCACACTGCGGCACCCTATGATTAGCTCTCCATCCCCTGCCAAACGCCGCATAGCATCCGGGTACCAACAACTTTGGGGAAACGGGAGAATAAATTCCAACCAAGCCTGATCAATTTGCTCAAGTACTGGTGATTCTAAAAATCGGAAAACTTTTGTGCCCTTTAACACATACCAATAATTACCAGCTTGCGGAATGTCCAGATAATAATTCCCGGCGCGCCCTTCAATCAGTATACTCTTGCGCTCAATCCTGGCGCTGAAACAACCCGCATCGTAGTGCGTTTCTACTACGGTATCAACGATCTGCCAGACACTGCGCTCCTCACCCGAATAGGCAGAATATTCATAAACCCAGGCAGTCCCTGTATGCAACGGGAAAAGCAATAGGGTTTGTTGAATATCGACCGAATAAACAGGTTCTTCTTCAAGGCTGGACATTGGCAGGGAGTCGGCTGTTTGCGTGCATGTTGCCACTGCTTCCAGCGTTTCTTCAGTTATTCCGGTGATTTGAACATGCGCCGAGGCCAGATTTGGTTCAGTTGGTTTTTGCACTGGTGCTGTCGAATATGGACGCACACAGCCAGTAACAAAACTGACCGTGACCAAGCCCAGTAATAATCCAAAGAATCTTAACCTGACTTTCTGCATTAGCGCCATAATTAAAGTATACCTTTTTATACGCAATGCGGTCTTATCAGACATTTCTTATGTTGTGTCCTCAAAACAATCACCAGCTTCCGGAGTTATTCATTGCACCTAACATCGAATCAATTCCGTTGTCTGTTATAATTAGTGGCTGTCAAAGTTAGGCTTGAAAGCTGTCTTTCTTTGACAATTCATTATGATTATCATAAAATAAAAGTTTGTGGGCATTTATTCTAGCTTAATAAGCAATAAAGGAAGGGTCTGATTAATGAAAGAGTATACAACCGAATCGATACGCAACATCATCGTGGCTTCTCACGGCAATGCTGGAAAAACAATGCTTGTCGAGGCCTTCTTAAATTTCACGGGTGCCACAACCCGCCTGGGTAAAATCGAAGATGGTACCACAGCTTCAGACTATGACGAAGAAGAGATCCGCCGTGGTATTTCATTATTTACATCAGTTATTCCCATTGAATACAATAACACAAAGATCAACTTCCTGGACACACCAGGCTATACTGATTTTGTTGGCGAAGTGATCTCCGCAATGGGTGTGGCAGACGGCGCATTGATCATTGTTGATTCCGTTGCCGGTCTCGAAGTGGGTACTGAAATTGCTTTGCAGTATGCAGAGGAGTATAAGCTTCCACGATTATTGGTAATTAATAAAATGGAACGCGATAATGCAAACTTCCAAAAAGCGCTTCAATCCGTCCAAGAACATACAGAATCCCGCCTCATCCCGTTGCAACTCCCCTGGGGTGAACAAGCTGATTTTCAGGGCGTCATCGACCTACTTAGCATGAAAGCTTTCAAGGGAGATGGAAAGACCGTAGTAGATATTCCAGACGAATTCAAGGATGAAGCCGAAAGCTCGCGTCTGGCTCTTGTTGAAGCTGCTGCAGAAGGTGAGGATTCCCTGCTTGAGAAGTACTTTGAAAATGGTGACCTGACCAGTGAAGAGGTTGCTAAAGGTTTACGCAGCGCCATCATAGCAGGCACATTCATCCCGGTGCTTGTTTCTGCCGGTGCACGTATGATAGGCATGGCACCAATGCTGACAGCCATCATTGACTTAATGCCCTCTCCCGCTGAAAGACCAGCCGTTGTCGCTGAATCCTCCCAGGGGGAAGTTAGCTTGGAAGCCAAGGACGATGGACCTTTGGCAGCTTATGTTTGGAAAACGACTGCGGATCCTTTTGTCGGTAAACAAACATTTTTCCGAGTCTACTCGGGGAAAATGGTTTCTGATACTCGCGTATGGAACGCGAACAAGGAAGAGGAAGAACGCCTGGCTAGCATGCAAATCCCACAGGGGAAAGATAACGCATCAGTCAGCACCATCCATGCTGGAGATATCGGTACAGTAGCCAAATTAAACATCACCACAACGGGTGATACACTGTGCAAGCGCGACCAAGCTCTGAAACTACCTGTCCCCTCCTACCCCAGCGCTCTTTATCGTGTCGCCATCAGCCCAAAGACTCAAAGTGATGCTGCTAAATTAAGCAGTACGCTTTCACGCCTTTGCGAAGAAGATATGACCCTTTCCTGGTACAACGAACCAGCCACAAAACAAGCATTGCTTCAGGGAATGGGTGATCAACACATTGATGTTGCCATCCGACGTGCGGAAACCAAATTCCAACTGGGTTTGAATACAGAAGAACCAAAGGTTCCTTTTCAAGAACATATCACGCGCGAAGCCTCAGCAATGTATCGGCATAAGAAACAGTCGGGCGGTGCAGGTCAATTTGGTGAAGTACATCTACGCGTTATACCTCTCCAGGATGAAGAGTTTGAATTCAGCAACGATGTTGTAGGCGGCTCTATTTCGCAAAACTACATGGCTTCAATTGAAAAGGGTATCCGCAACGTCATGAAAGAAGGCGTTATCGCAGGTTTCCCGGTTAAGAATGTTAAGATCTCAGTCTTTGATGGCAAGGAACACCCTGTAGATTCTAAACCAATCGCCTTTGAGGTTGCTGGGCGAGAAGCCTTCAAACTGGCTTTCAAGGGCGCAAACCCTGTACTTTATGAACCGATCATGAAGATACAGGTAATAGTCCCCGAAGCAAGTATGGGTGATATTCTTGGAGATTTAAACTCTCGCCGCGCGCGTGTCCAGGGGATGGACACACAAAAAGGTAAGTCCACCGTGACAGCCACCGTACCGATGGCAGAGATAATGCGCTACACAACCATCTTACGTTCCATGACCGGAGGCCGCGGGTATTTCACAATGGAATTCGATCATTACGCTTTAGTGCCATCGCATTTGACGGCAGAGATCATTGAAGCCCGTCAGCGCGAATTGCACGAAGAAGAATAAAGTACCATTCTGACGAAATATCCAAACGGCAGGCTTTAGCCTGCCGTTTTTTTTACTAGCTGAATAGCCTTATAGCCTCACTAATAACTCTTTTAGTCAAAGGAATAGCGGTTAAAATCACATATCGGCTTATAGCCGATCGTTTGATAAATGTCATTACTGGTTGGATTTGCCAGATCGGTGAACAGATTTATAAAGGCAAAACCTTCATCCAATAAAAGCTGGCTGAGTTTTGCAACACAAGCAGAAGCATATCCTTTTTTACGTTCTTGAGGTGGTGTATACACCCTACTGACGCTGACAGCATGTGAGATCGGCCTTTGGCGCAACGCCATTGAAACAAGCTTACCTGCTCTTTCCCATACATACACGTTACCCATATCAACTGCTGCTATTATGCGTCCCACATTAACAGAACTCTCTTCTTTACCCATAGCTTCTTTTGCAAAAGCAACAAGCCAGCCAATCAAGAAATCTCTATCCTGCTTACATGCTCGCCTGAAGTGCCCCTCAGGAATGGGCGGCATGACCACTCTGCGTAGTTCGTAAACCCGTTGCGACATTGTTAGATGTGGCGTATCTCTAGCATGTACCTGCCAGAGATGTGCGAACGCCTTAGCAATATCCTTCTGTCCATTGACCCCGGGTAACCGCCAGTGCGCTTTAAGGAGGTGCTCAATCAACACATTAGATGCTTTGTCAGATTCAGCATATCCTTGAATTAGAAGCGGATAAGGCGGTGTCATCACAGCGCATAATATAACTTGTTCCTGTTCATCCAAAACGGCAGCAATAAATGGCGGCTCTGAATAACGCCCAGGCTCATCACGTAATTGGAAACAGATACCAAGCATTAGATTATTAGCTGATTCATTTAATTCAAGCGTATCCTGAGTCAATGCCAGAAAGTCCTGGACTTTAGAAAATTCAATTAAACGCATGTACACATCTCCCAAAAAACAATGCTATCAGATAATAGTTCTTTTGAGAATGGGGTTAAGTCAATTAGAAATCGCCGACGCAAATGGTATGAACAAATCAACAACCAGCCGTGAATTGTGCTGCAATAAAGGATTGAGGTGAACTAATCCGCTTGGAAAAAACATATAATTGTTCAGGCATTATATCGATTCTTCCCACCTGTAAACGCTAAGGACAATCCTAGCCTTGGAATCAAAAACAATACCCTCTTCTTCCAGCATCATGCGTTGAACAGTGCTACCTATACCATGCGAACTGATACGCCCTTGCGCATTGATCACACGCTGCCATGGCACACAGCGTATTGGCCATCTCTGAGCGCTGCCATCGCATACCCCACCATGCGCGCAGAGCAGCCCCCCACCAGCTTTGCAATCTGTCCATATGTACCCACTTTACCAAGTGGGATCTTGCGTACCATATCGTAGATACGCTCATATAGCAGTTTTGAGTCATTTGCTTTCATATTCACCTCACTCAAATAAATATTAGTCCAATCATAATAATTACCCTCTCGGGGAGGAACAGCAATACAAATTTCGTCAGTGTATGGGGTCATCGCCAGTGACGTCGTACGTAGATTACACGTGGACCAAATAAATTTTCATGTGTATCTCCTTTTTAAGTCATGGACAATCAATTAGACACACCATATCTAATGTAAGCCTCCTGAAGAATAATATAAACGAATCCAAATTCGATGGATGCTATATTGAAAGTATATAACAATCCAATCATCTTAGCTATTGATTATTGAAAAATAAAATAGTAATAAATTAATGAAAGGATAAGAACATACAGCATTAGTATGACTCAAGATTTCTTTCGTTAAGTATGCAAAAGGCCAGGGAACAATCTTGAGAATCTTCATTTTTGCTCAAATCTTCATCAAATCTCCATATTATCTCCACAAGTAATTTATATGCAGTCGGTATAATATCAACCTAATCATCTTTACAGATCAAGATACTGGTATAAAAAAGATGAATAAACTTATCAATTGGAGAACTCATGAAAAACCATAGCATAACTTACAAAATTTTTAGCAGCATTGCCATATTATCTATTTTAGGCATAGCTGCCTGCTCAACATCTTCACAATCAGTTGTCACTATTCCAACTGAGGTAGTCGTGACTGAGGAATCAATACAAACAAGCAATGTCAATATAAATCCAGATAACCCCACAAATACAGAGGAACTTCCGGTTGACCTGACCATAGTGGACACAGAAGGGAGTACTTCCATCGACCCGGATCTACTGGCAACGGCAATGTCATTAACATCTGGCGGTGTTTTAAGTGAATCCGAGGTAGAAGGACTTATTTACATGCGGGAAGAAGAAAAACTAGCCCGTGACGTATATCTAACACTCTTCAATCAGTGGAATGTGAACATCTTCCAAAATATCGCAAAGAGTGAACAAACCCACACCGATGCTGTTAAGAATCTACTAGATATTTATGGAATTGTTGACCCCGTGAGCGATGATGGAATCGGCATATTTGTTAATCACGATTTACAAGCATTATATGATCAATTAGTGATGCAAGGAAGTCGGTCACTCGGTGATGCGCTCAAAGTAGGCGCGGCTATTGAAGAGATAGACATTTTAGACCTAGAAAAATATATTGCTCAAACTGAACATGCAAATATCCAAACTGTTTACGAAAGTTTGTTAAAAGGTTCCCGAAATCACTTACGCGCCTTCGTATCTAACCTACAGACGAGAACGGGTGAAGCCTATCAACCACAATTTCTAACGCAAGAAGGATATGAACTAATTATAAGTGCCAGCATTGAAACTGGTAATCAGGAATATAGTAATGGGAACCGCTAGAGATTAATAAGAAGAATGAACTTTTGTGCCCTTAGGAGAAAAGTGATCACTATCAAGGTGGAAATCAATGATCAATTTAATGAAGTAGGACAGAAGACTCTAATTTAGAAATTCTCGCAAATTACGGCTGCGGGTTGGATGCCGTAATTTGCGCAGTGCCTTGGCCTCAATCTGCCGGATGCGCTCACGCGTGACGTTGAAATATTCGCTGACCTCTTCAAGGGTATGATCCCTGCCGTCAATCAATCCAAAACGCAGCTCTAATACCTGGCGTTCACGCTCAGAAAGGGCTTCCAAGGAATTGTGCACCTGATCACGCAACATTCCTTTTGCAGCCGCATCCATGGGCTTTATAGCATCATCATCCTCAATAAAATCACCAAGGGTGCTACTATCTTCATCTCCTACTGGGCGCTCAAGCGAGATTGGCTCATTGGCTAATTTTAATATCCGCTGCACTTTATTCGTAGCTGTCTCCCAACGCCGCACAACACTCGGGTCAATTACTTCTCCCGAAGCTCTCATTTCCACGATCGCTTTAACATCATCCTCGGATAAAAACCCCGATTCAAGCGCCAGCTCTTCAAAGGAAGGTTCACGCCCCAGTCTTTGCACCATACTGCGCCTGATTTTATGCAGTTTGCCGATGGATTCAAATAGATGCACCGGTATACGTATCGTGCGGGCGTGCTCGGCGATGTAACGACTAATTGACTGCCTAATCCACCACGTTGCATAGGTACTGAACTTAAAGCCGCGCGTAGGGTCAAACTTATCAACCGCCTTTAGTAAACCCAAGTTGCCTTCTTGGACCAAATCAAGAAAGGATAAGCCCCTTCCCAAGTATCGTTTTGCAATACTGACAACCAAACGTAGATTAGAGCGAATAAGAATTTGACTCGATTCTTCAGAACGACGCTCTACATCTTCAAAAGAGGTTTCGACCAAGGCTGTATCAGGAATTTTCTTATTAAAATAAGCCCGAGTTGGCAGTTTGCCGGTTGTCTGAAGTGTATCCTGGAGTCTTTCCGCTATTGAAGCAGGTAGAAGATAAAAGCATAAAAAAATCCGAAACACATGCATTACAAGGACCTCACAGGAGGTTTCTATCTCCCACATACCATTAATTAGATAACTTCTGGTGTAAGAAGGTTCCTCATTCTGCCACTGACTGCACAATAATTGTGCTTCGCTTAGCATTAATATAAGGTCTGGTTCTTGAATCTTAAAACGAGATGTGTCCTCAAGAACAAGAGACCAGGAAGAGGTCATCGAGTTACAGATACTTAAAATAACTTTTTTTACATAGTCCTTCTTTTCATTATCGCTATTGGTCTTCTCATAAAATTCATTTAACAAGTCTCTTGCTTTCATACGTGCTGAAAGATAAAATTCACTGTCGGAGTCCAGCAAGTTGATACGTCCAATTTCCTTTAAGTACAGACGCACCGGGTCTTCTGAAAGCGGTGACCCAGCAGCAGATGTCATATCTGAATCAACAGCCTTGATATCCTCATTGGAGGGTTCTTCAACGGCTTGATTATCTGGATTGTTTACATCCTTGTTCATGAACGGCTCATTAATGTTGCTTTATCTCGATAGCTTGCGTTTCGGCAATATCTATGCGCAAAGTGCTATCAAAAATTTAACTATACCATGGAACGATTCTCCCCTTTACCAGGACTAAGTGATGAATGTAAAGCATCATCAATCCTCTTGCGAATAAGAATTTGCTGTGTTACAAGGTCTTTGTACAATGAAGAATTTTCTTCCGATACCTCAGTCATAGAATTTTGCACGTAGAGAATCTCATCAAGCCGCTCATCCAACCTGTTTCGGCGCATTCTCAGAATCGTACGAACTAGCTCAGAAAGCAGTTTCTCAGATTGAATGTCCTTGACAGGTTCATCGATCTCATCTAGCTCCAGCTCTTCCACTATAGTTTCAGGCATATGCATTTGAATATAATCTCCAGAGGCATACTTATCCTGGTCAAGTGCTGCACGGATTATTTTAAATGCTTCCAGAAAATCACCCTCTATAAAATCCTCACTAGAAACCCGGAAAGCCTGAATTACTTGGATAGAAGCTTAAGAGAATGTGAGCTTTCAGAAGTTTCTAATGAGGATTT